>JALEJB010000240.1 GCA_022768825.1 Lachnospiraceae bacterium | reverse complement strand
AAGAAAAGAAGATTCACGTAGTACCGCTTTATAAGCGGACCAGTAATAATGCTTGCGACACCGCCCTTCGGGGCGAGCAGTAACAATGCCCCTTTGGAGGGGCAAAATTAAACCACCAGTTGAACTGGTGGTTGCTAACTTGCCGATCCATTGGGATGCCAACAGGCAGGAGTCACTGCGTATCGTGGCACTGGCGGCATTGGGAGTGCTCGGCATGGAGAATGTCATCGGAACCTGTGATGACCAGTCGACACAGTGCGTCTACGATGCGATTATGGGATTAAGCATCTATATCAGAAAGACAATTGTCCTGCCTGCCAAGATCGCGAAAACAGATTTAGGTGTCATAATAGACGGAATCGAAGAGGGAAAAGGTGATCTGACCCTTCGCATGACGGATATGAACGAAGGAATCAGCAATATCTCCAATTTCCACCATTACGGTTCGTGCCGGAGAAAATAAAGATATTTCTGACGGATTATCCAGTGAGGTTTCGAAATTTGAGAAGATGCTTTGGCGGAGTTGAAGCGATGAGTAGAAAGGTGGTTTGGACGGGACAATTTAAAAAAGATTACAAGTTGGCAATGAAGCGTCATACGAGAAATGATAAGGTCATAAAATAGTAACAAAAGCAGAGCGACAGTCAAAGAGGCTGTTGCTTTTTTGATTTTGGGGCAAATCTTTTTTTTGTGTAGTAAAACAGGTGAAAATATAGTAAGATTAATACAATTGAAACCGTTTTGACAGGAGAATTTACCACAAGGAGGACAAATCATGTTATTTTTAGAATATCCCAAATGTTCCACCTGCCGGAAAGCAAAGCAATGGCTGGACGGACATCAGATGGAATATACAGACCGCAACATTGTGGAGGACAACCCTACTTACGGCGAGTTAAAGGAATGGTATGAAAAAAGCGAGCTGCCACTGAAGAAATTCTTCAATACCAGCGGCATGCTTTATAAGCAGATGCAGTTGAAGGACAAGCTTGGATCGATGAGTGAGGACGAACAGCTGCAGTTGCTGGCGACGAACGGAATGCTGGTCAAACGCCCACTCATCATCAGCGGGTCAACTGTGTTTGCCGGATTTCGGGAATCCGATTGGGAAATGTTGCACAAAACATCCGAATAAAGTTCCTTGAGAAATAAGTGTGGTTCAGCAACAATATAAATGTAAAGATCTGGAAAGGAGATAAGACTCCCACCTCTATAGGTGGCGAGTAAAGCAAATTCGTCTTGGTGGGAGTCCAATCTCCTTCCAAGATAAAGTCTCCGGCGGATTGCAGAGGTGCGCAGCAGAAGAATGTCATGCAGAGCATGACAATCCTCGTAGCAAGTACGCCAAGGCGTACTTGAACTATATCATTTTAAAGATAAAACTGCTATACTGGTGCAAGAAGCAATGGTATAGCAGTTTTTTGGAGGGTTTCATGTCAAAAGTTGTACTTGTCGGCGCAGGACCGGGAGATCCTGCGCTGCTTACCGTGAAAGCAAAACAATATATTGAACAAGCAGATTGCATCGTTTATGACCGTCTGGTTGGAGATGAAATCAT
>JALEJB010000207.1 GCA_022768825.1 Lachnospiraceae bacterium | reverse complement strand
ATGTTGCAAATCTCGTCATCGCATACGAGCCAATCTGGGCAATCGGAACCGGAAAGACCGCTACCTCTGATCAGGCTCAGGAAGTCTGCGGAGCAATCCGTGCATGCATCAAAGAGATGTATGATGATGCTACCGCTGAGGTAGTTCGTATCCAGTACGGCGGATCTGTGAATGCCGGAAATGCTGCAGAGTTATTTGCAAAACCGGACATCGACGGCGGACTGGTTGGAGGAGCATCTCTGAAACCAGAGTTTGGACAGATCGTAAACTATTAAAAACAAGTTTTTAATAGTCATGAACTATTAAGAGCAAGCTCTGAATAGTCATATATTATTAAATTGTATTGAGAAAGAAAAAAGCAACCTCACATCGTTCATTGTGTGAGGTTGCTTTTTTCTTTCATATCCACATTGCGAGTGCTCTCAATATAGCGAACAAGTTTCGTCACAAGTTCTTTTTCTTCCATAGTAAAATTATTAATAACGATAATATCTTCATTTTCATTTCCAAGTAAGTAGTCAGTTGTTGTATGGAATATTTTGCTTAGTAAAATCAAATTATCAAGACTGGGTTTTGAAATTCCCATTTCCCAAGCATTCACACCGGATCGAGTTACACCCATACGCATTGCGAGATCGGTCTGTGTCATACCGGATCGCTCACGAAGGTCGTGGATACGTTCATATAAAGAATTCTTCATAAAAAATCTCCCTTTCCATAAGAAAACAGACAGTCAGATCCATACAAGAATAGCATTCATATATTCTATAGGATAAAATGAAAATAAAAATTATCAGTTGCGATAACAACTATTTGACAAACGACAGAAAAATAAATCAATAATAATCAATAGTGGTTAACATAAATTGACAAATTGCAAAATAGTGGTATGATATATTCGTTGGAAAAGAGGATTTTATTCATCTATGAGCTTAGAGGGGTCAGTTTGGAATGAGTAGGGCGTTGATTTTAACAACTACAAGTGGTTTCTTGTCACAGTTTGAATTAAATAATGTCAGACTTCTGCAGGAAAACGGATATCAGGTTCATTATGCAACGAATTTCGGAGTACCTATATACGAGGTGAAGGATGAAACACTTCGAAATATGGGTGTTGTCTTGCATCATATCAGTATTGAGAAAAATCCATTTAAAATAAAAAAGAATATATGGGCCTTACGTGAATTGATTCGAATCATTGACCGGGAGCAGATCGATGTCGTGCATTGTCACAATCCAAATGGTGGTGTGTTGGGGAGATTAGCGGCCGCATGCAGCAAGAGAAAACCATATGTGATATATACAGCACATGGTTTTCATTTTTTTGAAGGGGCACCAATCAAAAACTGGTTATTCTACTATCCTGTGGAAAAACTCCTTGCCAGACTATCGGATACGATTATTACGATCAATCAGGAAGACTATGCGCGCGCCAATCAATTCAAATATAAGAAAAATGGTGGAGCTGAACTGATACCGGGTGTAGGAGTGAATTTGGAACAGTATTATCCAACCAGAGATCAGGAGATGGATGATCGAAATAAGCTCAGAAAAGAGTTGGGAATACCGGAACATGGTTTTCATATCGTATCAGCAGGAGAACTTAATCAAAATAAAAATCATATCGTAGTGATCGAGGCATTAGCCAAAATTGCAAGAGATGATATCTACTATAGTATTTGTGGTGAAGGACCTATTCGAAAAGAACTGGAAGCAAAAATAAAAGAATGTGGTTTATCCGAGCACGTATTTCTACGGGGTTATCGAAATGATATGCCTCAAGTTTGGAAAACAGCTGATTTATCCGTGTTCCCCTCCATACGAGAGGGAATGGGAATGGTCGGGTTAGAAGCGATGGCGAGCGGAATTCCGCTAATTGCAGCTGATAACAGAGGAACCAGAGAATATGTGACAGATCAGAAAAACGGCTTGGTTTGTAAGGCCTCATCGGCAGAAGCATTCGCAGAAGCAATTCTGTATATGTATAAAAATGAAGATCAGAGGCGGATGTTTGCAGAGACAGCAATGGAAACAGTGAAAAAATTTTCGTTGCAGCAAGCGGAAATCCGGATGAAGCAAGTGTATCAACGCTTGCCATATATCGGACAGACAGAACCGGAACATGATGCTACAGCACCGATGATATCGGTCATCATGGGAGTATATAATCAACAGGATCTGACCGTTTTTGAAAAGGCAGTTCATTCTGTGCTGGATCAATCATATTCGGATTTTGAGTTTCTGATCTATAATGATGGATCTTCGATACCGGCTGTTAACGATTATATCCATGGATTAGAAAAGAAAGATCGCAGAATTCGAGTGCTTGAATCGAAGAGTAATCATGGTCTGGGCTATGCGTTAAACCGTTGCATCGAAGTGGCCAGAGGAACGTATCTGGCACGCATGGATGTAGATGACATATCATGTCCAAACCGTTTTGAAGAAGAGATAACGTTTTTGGAAGAACACCCGGAATACATGTGGTGTGGATCAAACTGTAAGCTTATGGATGAACAGGGAATCTGGGGAGAAGGAATCCGACCGGAGCAACCGGAATCAGAGGACTATCTAAAGTATTCACCGTATATTCATCCAACAGTGATGTATCGCGCAAGCCTGTTCAAAAAAGTCGCAGGGTACGCGGAAGGGAAAAAGACAGCCAGATGTGAAGATTACGAACTGTTCATGCGATTATTTCGACTCGGTTACAAAGGATACAATATACAGAAAGACCTGTTGAATTACCGGGTGGATCGGAACAAGTATCACGACAGATCATTAAAAAGCCGAATCCACGAGGGGCAGGTTCGATATGAAGGCTTTCGCGCATTAGGTATCTTGTGGCCAAAAGGCTGGCTCTATATTTTTCGACCGTTAGCCAGTGTATGTTTACCTGCCAATATTGTCATAAAGAAAAAGGAGCAGATGGCAGAACTTTGAAAACAGATGTGCGCGGTTGAATCATCAGATGGTACAGAGAAAGGATAGCGGAACTGTCGTGCAGGAGCGCAGGTTAGAAGAATATCGGAGAATATTATCAGTAAATCCCGAATGTCAAAAAGCAGTAGACATATGTATCAAAAAGCATGATCGCCCGGAAGAAAAAGAGTATCTCCTGGTATGGGCACCGGCATTAATCGAATATGTAAATTGGGTCATAAAAGATGCAGCCGGAAAAGGAATAAAAAGACTTTACTTCCTATCAAGAGATGCTTACCCCATGTATCTCGCGGCAGCAAAGATCACAGAAAAATTGGGCATAGACATCGACTGCAGATACATAAAAGTATCAAGATATTCTTTGAGAATACCGGAATATCATCTGCTGGGAGAAAAATGTCTGGATCGAATTTTTATATCGGGAATAGATGTAAGTCTTCGAAAGATACTGAGACGGGCAAAGCTGACAGACACAGAAATAGAAGAAATCTGTAAAGAAATCAACTACAGACAAGATATAGATAACGTATTAAACAGAAAAGAAATACTGGATTTAAAAGAGAAGTTCAGAAAAAAATCAAGTCTGATTTTCAAATATATAGACCGGCATTCAAAAGAGGCATATCAAAACTGTCTCGGATACTTGAAACAAGAAGGAATGCTGGAAAAAATATCATGGGCTGTTGTAGATAGCGGATGGGTTGGAACAATACAAAAAAGCATCCAGAACATCCTCGCCACAGAAGAGGCAGTCATACGAGTTAGAGGCTATTATTTCGGTTTGTATGAAATGCCGGATGACATTACAAGCTGTACCTATACAGCCTACTATTTTGAACCAAAATGGAAAATAAAAAGAAAAATGAATTTCAGCAACTGCCTGTATGAAGTCATATATACAGAAGCAGCGCCAATGATCAAAGGATATGAGAAATGTGGGGAAGAATACAGACCGGTATATTCGAACACGCAAAATCCGAACAGTAAAGAAATTCAGAAAAATACAGAACTACTCTTAGAACTTTTAGAAGAGTACCTGTCAGATGGAAGTTCGGAACTAAATAGATTTCGACCAATCTGCGAAAAACTCTATCGCAGAGTCATGGGTGATCCAACTAAATGGGAATCAAAGTATTATGGCGGCTTTTTATTTTCAGATGACATATGCGATGAGAATATAAAAAAAACAGCAAATGAACTGACACAAAAAGAAATAAAAGACCTAGGAGTAATCAGTAAGCTCCTGATCATGACAGGAATATCCAAAAAAGTAATTCATGAAAGCGCCTGGATAGAAGGCAGCATCGTGAATTTAGATAAAAATATTAAAGCCAACTTGCGCCGGGTAAAAAGGGCAAAGTATCTGACATACTTAAGACAGAGCGTAAAGGCGATGAAGAACAGATAAAGAGGTAACATATGTTTGAAGTAGTGGCGGTGGCAGTTGCAGGAACAATCATTCTGCAAAATGTCTACGATGGATTATATGGAAAAAGAGAAATACCTGATTATACGCGGGAAAACGAGCTTTTTCGCCAGAAAAAAGCAGAAGAAGCGGCTGCATATATGAGCAAAATAACGCCACTGTTAGAAAAAGAGCTGTCAGAGCATGAAGATGACCCGGTCATATCAGTTGAAAATCTGACAATGAAATTTAAGGTGGCAACCAACAACGTATCAGGAATCAAAGAATACCTGATACAGACAATCAAAAAACAGATGTCATACAAAGAGCTGTATGCGCTCAACAATATCAGTTTCAACGTCTTCAAAGGGGAAATCGTTGGAATCATCGGAACAAACGGATCCGGAAAATCAACCCTTCTCAAGATCGTATCCGGAGCACTCAATCCTACTTCGGGAAAAATTGAAGTAGACCACTCGAAGGTCCAGCTGCTCACACTTGGAACCGGCTTCGACATGGAGCTGTCCGCAAAAGAGAACGTATATCTCAATGGAGCGATCATAGGCTATTCGAAGGAATTTATAGACGCGCATTATGACGAGATCGTGGCGTTCGCAGAGTTGGAAGGCTTCATGGAAGAGAAAGTAAAGAATTTCTCTTCCGGAATGGTATCAAGACTGGGATTTGCAATAGCAACCGTAGGAGATGCCGCGGAGATACTCATCCTCGACGAGGTGCTCTCGGTGGGTGATGAATTTTTCCGAAAGAAAAGCCTGGCAAAAATAAAAGAACTGATACACGGTGGATCAACAGTACTGATGGTATCGCATGGCATGGGAACCATAGTGGACAACTGCACCAAAGTGGTGTGGATTGAACAGGGAAACCTGAGGATGATTGGTGCACCAAAAGTGGTTTGCAATGCGTATAGTCATCAGTTTGAAGGGAAACAGTAGAGATGCAAAAGAGTAGACGTCAGTATTTATATGTAATACAGGAGCTGACATCAAGAGAAATAAAAAGAAAATATGCGAGAAGTTATCTGGGAATCATATGGAGCGTATTGAATCCATTACTGACAATGACAGTATTATCAGCGATATTCTCGACAATGTTCAAACGTTCGATAGAGAACTTTCCAATCTATTATCTGACCGGATATATTATCTGGCAGCTATATAGTGAAGCAACAAGAGCATCAATGACAGTACTTGTGGATAACAAAAGCCTATTGATAAAGACAAAAATACCCAAAATTGTATTTGTGATGTCAAGGTCTTACACAGCACTAAGTAATTTCTTCTTCTCATGTATAGCATATGCGCTGATGTTAGCAATATTTAGAATAACACCAAGCTGGACATGGCTGTTCTTCTTCTATGACTTATTAATAATCATGCTTTTTTCAGTAGGAGTAGGGGCCATTTTGTCGATACTATATGTATTTTTCGCAGATATAAAGCATTTGTATGGAGTAATTCTGACATTGGTGATGTATCTGTCTGCAATCTTTTATCCGGTGGACAGATTGCCGGAAGTGATGAGAGATGTATTGGATTATAACCCAATTTATCTATTTATATATATCATGCGAACAGCAGTGATGGAAGGAGAGATACCAAATACAGTCGTACTGATAAAAGCAACAATCATATCGATTGTGTTCTTTGTAGCGGGAATCATTACGTTCAATAAAAAGCAGAATGAGGTAATGATTCATATTTAATCCGGTAATTACCTGGAAACAGGGATTACATATAAAAACTCACATTTTCATACGCGTATGAGGAGATTGCTGAAGCAGTTATGAAAGGAGATATGTAACACATGAAGAACAATATCAAGAGATTATTATGTGGTGCAATTGCTGCAGTAGTATTAGTAACAAGTGCATCATCAGCAACACCGGTATTCGCAGCTAACTCTGCAAAAACAGCTACAGCTGCAACACCGGAGCAGGAGGTTGTCGTTAAGAAACCTGCGAAGCAAACAGTTACCGCTTCAAGTGATACGATCAAGGTAACGATTAAGAAAGTAGCCGGAGCAACAGGATATCAGGTACAGTATGCAACAAACAAGAAAATGACTTCAGGAAAGAAAACCATCAGTACCAAGAAAACCACTTACAAAGTAAGTAAACTGAAAGCGAACAAGACATATTATGTACGCGTGCGTTCATATAAGATTGTCAATGGCAAGAAAGTTTACTCTAAGTGGACAACAGTTGAGAAAGTAAAAACCAAAAAGTAAAATCCTTCATAAAATGTGAGTTTATCAGTTCCGAATCGGAGAAATCCGGTTCGGAACTAAAAAAATAAGGGCGTGTATTTTATAACCGAAATGCGACGCTGTATGGAAAAATATAGATAAGCGGGGAAGCTGAAATTGAAAAAGATACGCGAGGAGATTGTGAAAATGTATATAGCATTAATGTTCACATTTCTTCCTCTATACTACTCAGACAATTATTACAATATACTTCACGACAAAAGAGATGTATATATAGGCTTCAGTATCACATTTCTGGCAGTGATCGCACTGTTTAGCGTGATACAGATCATACAAACACGTGGAAAAATAATAAAAGACGAAATGAAATCAATATGCCTGCTTGATATAGCAATGCTTCTGTTTGCATTCGTTGCACTAATATCAACCTGTGTATCCATTGACCGGACAGCGTCCTTCACAGGAGAAAATGCATGGGATGTAGGAAGCGGAGTCATCATGTTAGCGACAGCAGTGTACTTCGCAGTATCACGATTATTCAGTAAAAGAGCAGACATATGGTTTTACATATACATAGGTTCATTTGCAGTACTTATGATAGGAATCATAGACAGACTCGGCTATGACTTCCTAATCATGCATGATGAGATACCACTGCAATATGAGATATTTATCTCGACAATCGGAAATGTAAACTTCTGGTCGGGATATTTAGCAATGCTTGTTCCAATATTTTCATTCGCACCGGTATTTATGAAAAGCAGAGTGACGCGATGCTTCTCGTATTTGTTTGTTCTGGCAGCATATTTTAGCTGTTTTATCACACTTGCCAATACTACATATATAGGAATTGGTTGTGGAATGATTTATATCGTCTACTGTTCACTGAAAGATAAGAACAGACTGAAGAACCTCGCTGTGAACATGATCCTGTTTATGCTTGCCGGAATGGCTGCAAGTATATTCTGGAAAAGACAGATTACACCAAGGGCAATTGATACGGACACCATATCATTGCTTCTGCTTGAATACAAACTATATTACGTAGTGGGGATATTTGGTGTGTTGTTGCTTCTGTATACGCTCCTTGCAAAAGGAGAGCAAAAAAAGGCATACAGAATTGCAAGAATCGCATGGATCGGTGTTTTGGTATGTGGCCTGGGAGGAGTGGTGGCATACATGGTATGTAACTACTCATTGGAACTGTTTAACTACCGCGGCTCAATCTGGTATTTCGCATGGAACGGTTTCTGGGATGGTTCCATCAAGGACAAGCTCATAGGAGTTGGACCGGGACGCATAGATACAGTAACACAGGCACAGATTGCCAAAGCTGATTTCACAGTAGTATGGGATTACATCTACAATACCGCACACAATGACATCCTGGAATATTTGGTCACAACAGGTGTGGTCGGTGTTGTACTTAGGCTGGCAATATACATCATCCCATTTACGATGGTGGCAAAACGGGAAGAATATCAGGCTGAGAGGGCAGCAATACTAGCGGGCCTGGTCGGATATATCGGACAGGGATTGGTTACCGGACCATATGTGCTGACGTATGTGTTGTATGTGGTGCTTTTGGGAATGATGGTTGGGTATGCAGAAGTATCTAATAGAAGGAAACTGCATTGCAGATAAGAATATCAGGGTCATGGAGAGTAAAGGATAGAAAAAATAGATTACGGGAAAAATGATAGTTGGAGGAAATGGAAATGGGCTGTTCGTGCATAGAAATAGACGGAAGAAAGATTGGGATGGATGAGCCACCACTTGTTATTGCGGAAATAGGGATTAATCATAATGGAAGCTTAAAAGTCGCAAAAGAAATGGTTGACGCAGCATATAGAGCTGGAGCGGAAATAATAAAACACCAAACACATATAGTTGACGACGAAATGTCACCAGAAGCAAAAACTGTAATACCTGGAAATGCAGATATTTCAATTTATGAAATTATGAAAAATGCCGCATTGTCAGAAGAAGATGAGTATGAACTGATGATGTATGTAAAAAGTAAAGGAATGATCTTTATTAGTACACCATTTTCAAGGGCAGCGGCAGATCGATTACAAAAGTTTGATGTACCTGCGTTTAAAATTGGTTCAGGTGAGACAAATCATTATCCTTTAATTGAGCATATTGCAAAATTTGGGAAACCTATGATTATTTCAACAGGAATGAATGATATTGCGTCAATCAAAAAGACAGTTGAGATTGTTGAAAGATACAAAGTACCATATGCGCTGCTTCATACGACAAACATTTATCCTACGAAGCCAGAACAGGTACGTCTTGGTGCTATGATGGAAATGCATGAAGCATTCCCGGATGTACCTTTTGGTCTTTCTGACCATACATTAAATAATAATGCATGTCTTGCAGCAACCGCGTTAGGAGCTTCAATATTAGAACGTCATTTTACGGACAGAATGGATCGGATCGGACCGGATATAGTTTGTTCTATGGATGAGGATAATTTGAAAAAGTTAATAGTTGATTCTAACGAAATTGCCCATATGAGAGGTGGAATCAAAAAAGCATTAGAAGATGAACAGGTAACGATTGATTTTGCATTTGCCACAGTGGTTAGCACAAAAGACATAAAAAAAGGTGAAATACTTACAGAAGATAATATATGGGCGCGCAGACCGGGAATTGGTCAAATACGGGCAGAACATTATAAAGAACTTATTGGGAAAAAAGCGCTTGTTGATATTCCGGCAAATACGCATCTTGAATATACAATGGTGGGAGAAAAATGAAAAAGATAGTTTTTATAACAGGTACCAGAGCTGATTATGGAAAGATGAAATCCTTGATGAAAGAAGTTGAGCAAAGTGATTTATTAGAAGCATACATATACATATCGGGAATGCATTTAATCGATGTTTTGGGAGATACCTATAATGAAGTTTTAAAGGATGGATATAAGAACATTCATGTCGCATACGGATTAGCAAATACAAGAATTGCTAGTTATGATTTAGGAGATGTGATTTGCAATTTAACAGGGTATGTAAAGAAAATCAAACCGGATATGATTGTAGTACATGGAGATAGAATTGATGCATTGGCTGGTGCAGCGGTAGGTGCACTTAACAACATTTTGGTTGCACATATTGAAGGTGGTGAACTTTCAGGAACTATAGATGAGTCATTAAGACATTCAATTTCAAAATTAGCACATGTTCATTTCGTAAGCAATGCTGAAGCAAAAGACAGATTGATTCAGATGGGAGAAATGGAAGAATCAATTTATATTATTGGTTCACCTGATATTGACGTTATGTTGTCTAAAAATTTACCATCAATTGATACAGTAAAGGAACGGTATAAAATTAATTTTGATCAATATGCTATTTTAATGTATCACCCAGTCACAACAGAATATGAAAAACTTGCTGGTAATATCAGAGAAGTGGTAGATGCAGTGATTGACTCTGATAAAAATTATGTGGTTGTTTATCCTAATAATGATAAAGGGTATGAACTTATATTAAATGAATATAAAAGATTTTCAAATAATCCGCGATTTAAAGTTTTTCCATCTATCCGCTTTGAATATTTTCTGACTCTTTTAAAAAATACAGAATTTATAATAGGAAATTCAAGTGCAGGTATCAGAGAATCATCTGTCTATGGGATTCCGGATATTGATATAGGTACCAGACAGAACAGAAGATATTCATTAGCTACAAGCAAAAATATACAGCATGTTAATGAGAATAGAGCTAATATTTTAAGCGCGATTCATAAGACTCCGGAATATGTAGTGACCAGCAGTCAATTTGGCGACGGATGTAGTTCGGAAGCGTTTATGAAGGCACTTTATGATGAAAAAATGTGGAAAACAAATATACAAAAGAATTTTGTCGATTTTAATATGTGATATCGAATTGGTGAGAAAAGGATATGTATAATGATAAAAAAATTCTTGCTTTAATACCTGCAAGAGGAGGAAGCAAAGGAATTAAAAATAAAAATATAATTGATTTGTGTGGGAAGCCTCTGATTTATTATACGATTGATTCCGCGAAAGGGAGTAAATATATTGATGAAATCATTGTATCAACAGACAGTGAAGAGATAGCGGAGATTTCCAGACAATATGGTGCATGTGTACCTTTTTTAAGACCGAAAGAATTGGCCACAGATACTTCATCAACGCTTGATGTTGTTATACATGCGATTGATTTTCTGGCTAAAAAAAGAGATATGTTTCATACACTTGTTTTGCTGCAGCCGACAGAACCATTGCGTACATCAGAGGATATAGATGGTGCAATTGAAAAACATTTTCTTGGTGGAGAAAGAAGTCTGGTATCCGTGTCTGAGGTAGATGATAATCCTATACTGATAAGAACTTTGAATCAGGATGATTTATTAGTGCCACTTATCAATTTGAATAGTACTTGCAGAAGACAGGATATGCCTGTTTATTATCGTGTAAACGGATGCGTCTACATCAATAAAATAAGTGAAATTAATCAAACAACCAGTTTTAATGACAATGAGTTAGCCTATATTATGCAAAGGGAACATTCTGTAGACATAGATGAATTAAAAGACTTATGTGTTGCGAGATATTATTTGGAAAAATCGAAGGCTCATTAGATGAGTCGGAGCAGTATGATAATAGATAAAACATGAATGAAAAAGTATGAGGATGGAACATGGGAAATACAAGTAGTGCTTTTATTGGATCGGAAAGTGCTGAAATAAAGAAAAATAATAGACGTCCGGCGCTTTCAAGGGCAATGTATGCGATGAGAAATACAAAATTAGCTTCCTTTGATATATTTGATACACTGCTTCTGAGACCTTTTTCGGATCCAAAGGATTTATTTTATATTCTGGGAGAGAAATTTAATGAAATGGATTTTTACAATCTGCGTATCAGATGTGAAAAAGAAGCCAGAGATATCAAAGAAGAACTTTATGGAAATAGAGAAATAGACATTTATGACATTTACCGAAGAATACAATATTATACAGGGATTGATGTTGAATATGGTGTTAATACAGAGTTTGAGACAGAAATGGATTTGATTTATCCTAATGATTATCAAAAGTACATCTTTAATACCTTTATTAACAATCGAGTGCCGGTCGTATTAACATCTGATATGTATTATCCTGCAGAAATGATAGAAGTATTATTGAGAAATAACGGATTTACAGGGTATGAAAAAATATATGTGTCTTGCGACAAAGAATGTGCAAAGAGTGATGGAACATTATTTGACTGTGTTGCGATGGATTATGAAGAGATCCCATTGAATCTGATTACTCATATCGATGATAACTGGAATGTCATAGTAAAAGCCCGGGAAAAAGGAATCAACACTGTTCACTATGCAAGAAATACTTCGTTAACAAATAAGTATAGACCAAAGTATATGTCGGCGATGGTAGGTTCAGCATATCGGGGAATTATTGGAAATTACTTGGCTTCGGATGAAAGTACATACAGTGTGCCTTATGAATACGGATTTACTTATGGCGGATTTTTAATTCTTGGTTATTGTTCATATATTCATGAAATCTGTGTAGAAGAAAAGATAGAAAAGGTTTTTTTTATGTCCCGGGATGGAGATATTATTAAACAGGTATGGGACTATATGTATAATGATATACCAAGCGAATACTTATTGATATCCAGAGCGTGTGTTATGAGACTTTCTGCAGATGTGTGGAAAAAAATGTTTATAGAGAATGCAGTTGACAGAATGTCTACACGTAGAAATAAGAAAAATGTGGGACAGATATTGGATTATTGTGAACTTACTGATTTAAAGGATGATCTGCAGCAGTATGGTTTGACCACTGACATGATAGTATCTCAAAGTGAGAATTCATCTGTAGTTTCCCTTTTTAGAGATTTTATGGAAAATCATCTGGATAAAATTCGAGATAAGTATAAAGAATCAAATACAATTTATGAAAACTATTTAGAACGATTAATTTCATCAGTAGATAGCAGGCTTGCATTGGTTGACATCGGGTGGCGTGGTGTAAATGGTACGACTTTATCAAAGGTGATAAAAAAACTGAGACCGGAGATATCAACGACGAATTTTATTGTTGGTGGCAGGCAGCCGGTAAATCTTCCGCAGATACGAAATGGGGATATCCGCTGCTATATGTTTTCTGCGGAGAAAAATTATGGGGCACTTGAAAACCATAAAGAGAAAACAAATTTTTATTATGAATTACTTACGATGAGTGCTACGTCATCCTTTCAGTATTTTTATCATGACAGAAGTGGTAGAGTCAGGATGAAATGCAGCTCAGTGACACCCGCTGATTATGACAAAATAAAAGAAATCCAGAGAGGAATATTAGATTTTGTAAAAGAATATACATTCCGTTTTCGTAAATATCCTTCATTTTATAAGATTTCCGCTGATGATGTGGCGCAGGTTCTATATAACGTTATGAGCAAGGATGAATATTTTACTAAGTACTTTTCAGATTTGAACTATTCACCCGAACTGGGAAACGAAGATAAGTCAAAATTTGGAGAATGGATTTAAGAAAACAGGAGAGAGTCAATGAAATTATACATTTGTTTAACCACATATCATATTTTGTCGGCTTGTACTATGGCAATAAAGGACAAGGAGAATACGGCTGAATTATTAGTGGAAAGCTTTATTGATGAAGAAACAGAACTGATTAAATCAATTAAGAACAGCGGAATATTTAAGGAAGTCTTTTATATAAATCAGGCAGATGCATGGTCTGAAATCAATAAGCTGGATAAAGATTCCTCTGTAATAGAAGTTTTTGATGCAGCAAAATCAGCAGTACGGTTCTGGTCATCTCATTTCCAATACTTTAATCACATATCCCAAAGATATAGTGAGATAAATATATGGGACGATCATTTTACACTGGGGGTTGCATTGGCATATTTAAAGATACCCTATCATTATTTCGAAGATTCTCCCGGTTGTAATTACAGAAGAAATATATTTATACAGCTTTCTGAAGATAGGATAACAAATAAAGCATATGCGGCAGTTACAAAGCAGTTCGGACTCCGAGGAAATTATCCTTATGCGGTGGCATATCATTACGATTTTTCACTGAATCCAATGGAACGTAGGGAAAAAGACAGGGATTTTTCTCTGGTAAAGGAACTGGGAAATCTGAAAGAAACTAATCCTGATGATTTTGAAACGATTAAGTATATATTTGCTCCTGCTGGATATTTCATTAATTATAGTGAAGAGAAGCATAATGGGGAGCAGGGGAATTTTTTGTTGATAGGACAGCACTATTCCGATTCTACATATAAAAATACACATACAATCAAATATGTGCTTTCACTTTTGGTAGACTATTTTGGGGAGAATATGAATTTATGGATCAAAAATCATCCAGCGAATTACTTTAATCCGATGCAAGCATGGTTTCCAGATGCAAATTTCATAGTGGATCAAGTTCCAATGGAGCTTATGGTGGCAGATGACATATTGCATTTTGACAGGGTAGCATCAATATCTTCTTCAGCACCTCTTGTAATGCAAAGTTCGGGTACAGAAGTCATTCTCTTTCAAAATATCAATGACGGGGATAGTTTTGAAGCGCAGAAAAGATTTCTTGATTTAAATAGATATTATATAGTAGCAAAACTGATGGAAAAGATAAGAGCAGACTATGGAATGGATTCGCTTTATAGCTATGAGGTTGAAGAATTATCTTTTCAGTATTTGCTTAAATATCAGGCGTTAGATGTTCCGGGTATGAAAAAACTGGAGGATATAGATGATATTAAAAGTCTGGAACAAGAATCAGATGGTATCAGATGCTTTTTTATTGATCGAATCAGAAATGCCTGTGAGGAAGAACAAAAATTAAGGGGCAAAATATCAGAGTGGTTGCTTTCACGCAGTGAAAAGGATGTTGTTTTTTTTGCAAATAGTGATGGGAATCATTTATTTTTTGACTTTGAGCATCATGAAGTAATGGAGTTTTTACATCCATTGCCGTTTGATTTGATTGATTCTCAAGGAAACAGTGGATTATTTGGGTATGGTAATCCGAAGTATCCGTTAAAAAACACAATCGGAAAATTGCATCAGGAATCCTATGGTAGGTATGGCAATACAGAAAGGCAGATTATATATATGTATACAAAAGATTCAAATATTGCGAAGTTAGTATTATCTTATTCTGTAGAAAAAAATTTACAGCATTGCGGTATTGAACTTAAATACGATCCAACAGCGATGAATTATAGAGAACTTGTTTTTGAAAGCATGCTGGAGCAACTGGAAGATCAATATATAGAGTTACAGGAAGAAAATAGCTTATTAAGAAAACAAATCTCTGAGATTCAGGATGATTGCAGTAATCAAGAAGTGATGGCAGAACATATTGTAAAGAAAATTCTTAATGATATTGATTTTCAAAATAATAATAGTACACATGATGGCGAGCAAGCTGTCATGGAGACTGTTAATGCAACATCTGCTATGCTTATGAACAGGATGACAGACATAGATGAACACCTGATCAAATTCCTTACATGGTATGGTTTCAAAAAAAGGATAAAAGAAAAAATAGAAAGTATTTTTGGTTCAAAAGGGAAGGAAAATATATAAAATGCTTACAAGACGCATAGGAAAAGATGGAGTGGTTACTCTTTTAGATACGGATTCTGTAAATAGGATATATGAGCTTTTCTTTAAGAACGAAAAAGCAAAGTATTTAGTTGTAGTTGATGCGGATGGACGACCAAAAGGACTGATATATCGGGAAACTGTAACTGGTATAGGAAATGCTTCTTGCGCGATGGATTATGTCATAAAGCGAATGGTCACAGTAGACAGCAATAAAGAGACGGCTGAGATAGATCGTATGATATTCCAGCTTGCAAAGGAAAATATTAATGAAGTAGTTAGTATAAATCGAGATGGAATCTTAGAAGGTATCTGGGAAAAGAATATTAACGATTTTTCAGATTTTTATGAAAAATACATTTTTATAAAACAGGTGGGATATTCTCTAGCTGACTGGATTAACTATTATTATGGAGAAAATGCCACGATAGGGATTCACAGTTATTCTGAATATACGGAATTATTACTAAATGAAATTCATAATACCGGAATCAAAGTGAAGTTTATCTGTCAAAGCGGCGGCAATCGCCGGGGGGCTTGGGGAGAGATTTTCGAAAAGCCATTTTCAGATATTACGGAGGAAGAATTAAGTGCATGCGATTTAGTGATTAATACATTTATGTCTTGAAAGAATCAGGTTTGCTATCTTTATGGGCAGCATAAAAACTATGATAGGGTAGTGAGCCTATATGATATTGTAAATGAATTGTATTCCTATGAACGTGATGCCGGCTATATGATACGGGTTGCAAACATGATAGCGCATACGGGAAGAAGAGTTTTCATATTTGATTATCCGAGACTACATAAACAAAATGGCAGAACGGTCAGAGAGGATATGATGTTGAAGAGGGGGATGACTGAACCTAAACTTAAAGAAATGGTACAGGACAAATCTGGAAAGAGTCATTCAGAGGCAGAAAAAATTATTATGCCGGCGTTGAATAAAGCCAGAGAAAAGTACGGAAAGGATGCAATATCTTATGAGGACTTTAGTAAATTTTTTCCATCGTTCTCAGAGGCTTCAAATGCACATATAAAATATATTGGTAATTCTGTTAGGATGTATGATTTAGAAAGTCCTTATGTAAATATTCAAAATGGGATGCGTGTATCGCTCCCTGCCGTAGACGACACAAATGAAAGTGACACTACCAATATTCATTTTTTTGGAAAATCTTGGATATATGGGCATCATTGTTCGGATGAGTTTACTCTTCCATCTTTTGTGCAAAGGCTTTCGAATGAAAATCAGCTTAACTATCATGTGTACAACCATGCTGTTCCGGGGCTTAGAGAAGATAAAATAGCTAATTTAATGTATGAGTGGAATGACAAACTACCAAAGGATGATGTTTTTGTCCTTATTCACATGTTTGAAGACTATGGTAATAAATTTAATGAAAAGGTAGCCCTTGAGACTGGGTATATTCATCCGTTGTCATCTGACAGACCACATGATTACGGAGAGATATGGGTGGATTCCGGTCATATAGGGGAAGATGGATCAGAGCTTTTGGCAAGACAGGTAGTTGATTATATAACAGGAAATGGAAAAGCAGTTCCAGGCATATTTCGCAATAAATTTAATTCGGCTGCCGGAAGAGAGATATATAGATACCAGGTAGAAGATCAGGCGTCATTGTGGGCCGGAATACCTGAATTTAAGGAGTATCAAAAGTATCTCGCACAGTATAAACAAAGAATTGGATCCATAGTAATGAACTGCAATCCCTTTACTTTGGGACACAGGTATCTCATTGAAACCGCAGCGGCACAATGTGATAAACTTTATATTTTTGTTGTTGAAGAGGACAAGAGTATTTTTCCGTTTGAAGATCGTTTGAAATTGGTAAAAGAAGGTGTTCGCGATTTAGAAAATGTTACGGTACTCCATTCCGGAAACTTTATTATTTCAGCCTTGACATTTCCAGGATATTTCAATAAATCGGTCGACAATAACGTATCAGTGGACACTTCGGACGACCTTACCTTATTTGCCCGATACATAGCACCAACTCTTGGCATTACTGTGCGATTTGCAGGAGAAGAGCCGATTGATTATATAACCAGACAATATAATGAAACCATGAAGGAAATATTACCGAAGTATGGTATGGAATTCATAGAAATTCCGCGGAAAGTAATGGGTGAGTCAGTAATCTCGGCCAGCCGTGTTAGAAAATTATTAAAGGAAGATAATTTTGAGGAGATAAGAAAAATCGTTCCCGAAACAACATTTGATTACTTGGTAAATAATAAAGAAAAATATCGTTGAACGAAAGGAGCAGTTATGGTTTTAGAAAAATTGACACAATTGTTTCGTGAAATTTTCGCGGATGAAAATTTAATTTTAACACTTGAAACCAGTCCAAATGAGATAGAAGAATGGGATTCTCTGAGTCAGGTTTTGATAGTGGAAGAAGTGGAAAAGACATTTCAGATCAAAATGGATTTGGATGAGGTTTTCAAAATTAAGAATGTTGGTGATTTGGTGAAAATAATCGAAGGGAAATTAATTCATTAAAATGGTTATCAGAATAGCGGATTATACAGATAAACAATTTATTCTAGACTTTATTGATGAGTACTGGCAAAAAAATCACATTTTTGTGAGATGGCCGGAATTGTTTGAAGATTATCATAGGAATGAGAACAAAATCAATTATGTAATCGCGGAAGAAGATCATAAGTTGTATGGTGTCTGTGGGTTTATTTATGCAAATCACAAAGAAAGACCAGATTTATGGTTAGCATTATGGAAAGTAATACCGTCTGGTTCACCAAGTCTCGGGCTTGATATCGTAAGGTATTTACATCAGGAATTAAATTGTAATATCCTGGCATGCTGTGGGATAAAAAAAGAAGTAAAAAAACTGTATGAGTTTTTAGGATACAAAACCGGAACTCTGTCTCATTACTATAGATTAAATGAAATGGAAAATTATGCAATAGCAACAGTAAATCATAGAAGGATTCAGCCTTATGCATTATCGGAAACATATCTCGAAGAAATAAAAAACGAAGAACAGTTTAGAAGAACTATTGATTATAGTAGAGCAGTATTTCATTCTTACAAACCATATAAAGATATTGATTATGTTGTCAGAAAATATTTTCATAATATTGCATATCAATATCAGGTATGGGCGATAAGAGAGGGAAACGAAGTAGTTGATGCCATTTTAGTAACAAAAAAGGTAGAGGTAGAATCTGGGAAAGCACTGCGAATTGTTGATTTTCTGGGAGACGAGAATAAGCTTGCTCAGTGTGGTGCAGCTATCGATCAGCTTTTGAAAAAAAATGATTACGAATATGTTGATTTTTATGAATATGGACTAAAAGAAGAGACATTGAAAGATCTTGGAATGGTATTAAAAGATGAAAGTGACACAAATATTATTCCAAATTATTTTGAACCTTTTGTAAAAGAGAATATCGAAATTCATTTTTTCTCGAATGATTTAGATGGCTTTAGAATGTTTAAAGCGGATGGGGATCAGGAAAGACCCAATTTTCGTCTGGATGAAATGAGGAGTTAAGGAAATGAATAAGTTAGAAGTAATTATGTACCATTATGTGCGTGATTTGAAAAATAGTAGATTTCCGAACATAAAAGGATTAGATATTAGATTGTTTAAGGAGCAATTAGAGTATTTAAAAAGAAATTATACATTTGTTGATATAAAAGCGGTTCTGGAAGCTTTTTACGAGGGAAAAAGATTACCGGACAATGCCGTATTATTAACCTTTGATGATGGTTATAGTGATCATTATACAAATGTTTTTCCGATATTGGCAAATGAAGGAATCTCTGGTGTTTTTGCAATGCCTGGAAAAATTATTCGAGAACAAAAAATGCTTGATGTGAATAAGATTCACTATATCTTAGCTAGTACCCCAATAGAATATGCAAAAATTCTACTCATTGAAAAACTTGAAAAATGCCGGAAAATGGGATTAGATATTGAGCCTACAGAAGAACTGTATGATAGATATGCAAAAAGTAATCGTTTTGATTCAGCGGATACCATTTTTGTGAAGAGAATTTTACAAAATGCTATTTGTGAAGAAGCCAGAAATCTGATAGCGGATGAAATGTTTAGAGAATTGGTATCAGACAATGAAAAAGCCTTTGTTTCTGAATTGTATTTAAATATGGATCAGATTAGACTTATGAAGAAATACAACATGCATTTTGCACTTCATGGATATGAACATTACTGGTTTGACAGTTTATCTGAAAATCAGTTTAAGGCTGATATTGGGAAAGCTTTAGACGTATTTGATGGAATTATAGATGGAAATGCATGGACATTTTGTTATCCTTATGGAGCTCATCAGCAAAGCTTACTGGATTATTGTAAGAGTATCAATTGTGTTGCTGGATTTACAGTTGAACCTAAAATTGCGGATTTAGATGTCATAGATCCTCTGTTGATACCACGATATGATACAAATGATTATCCACCGAAATCTGAAGTGCCAAAAAGTAGACAATAAAGTAGGAGAAAATGAGATGAACATACAGTTTTGGGGTAAAAGTTATTCTACAGGAGATTTGATTAAATATAGAAGACGCCTTACAAAGGATCTTAGACAAAAAATTGAAAATCCAGTTTCAAAGAAGATGTTAATTTTAAGCGGTTCAACAATTGGGGAATTGGCAGAACAATTGGAAATGTTTTGCTTGGAAAAAGGTGTGCAACTGACAATTAAGCAAGGAGATTTTGGACGATATTACGAAGATGCAGTTTTTGGAAATTCCGAATTAGAGTCCGAGAATTATGATTGTATTTATGTTCATGTAACCAGTAGAAATTTAACCAATATCCCAGAACCTTGTGATACAGCAGATAAGGTTGTTGAAAAACTTCAGGCAGAAAAAAACAAAATAAATGAAGTTATTTCATCTCTTCAAAAAAAATATTCATGTCCAATCATTCACAATAATTATGAACTATTTCCTTATAGACCGATGGGAAATAGAGAGGCTTGGGATGATTCGGGATTAATAAATTTTATTAATACTATTAATCATTTCCTGAATGTAAAAGCGAGAGAAGATAAAAATTTATATATAAATGATATGAATTATCTGTCAGCTTACTACGGTTTAAAACAGTGGTCAGAACCATCATATTGGTATCGGTATAAATACGCAATGTGTATTGATGCAATTCCGTTCGTTGCGCAGAATTTATCGGCATTGTTTTTGTCACTTTGCGGAATAAATAGGAAAACGATTGCACTTGATTTGGACAATACTCTATGGGGCGGTGTTATTGGTGATGATGGAGTTGATAATATTATTATTGGAAATGACACCGCAAATGGAGAAGCTTATGTAGAATTTCAGAAATATATTAAGTTGCTGTCAAAGACAGGACTTTTACTTGGTGTTGTATCAAAAAATGATGAGCAAATTGCAAAACGGGCTTTTGAACGAAGTGAAATGGTATTGAAACAAGAGGATTTCGCAGCATTTATTGCAAACTGGAATCCTAAAAGTGAAAATCTTAAGTTGATGGCTAAAAAGTTGAATTTGGGAATAGATTCATTTGTTTTTATTGATGATTCCTGTATGGAACGTGATGAAGTAAGTAGCAGTATTGCAAAAATTGGAGTTCCTATTTTAACAGAGGTTTCTCATTTTATTCAGGATATTGAAGAGTGTCATTTTTTTGAAGTTGCAAATCGCACAGATGAGGACAGGGAGCGAACGAACTATTACCTTCAAAATGAAAAGAGAGAAGAAGAAAAGAAAAAATATAATAATTATGATGAGTATTTAGAATCTCTTGAAATGGAATGGAATTTTTCAAAGTTTAAAGAAGAATCATTTGATAGAATAGTCCAGTTAACGAATAAGACAAATCAATTCAATTTGACGACTTTGCGAATGAATATGGGGGATATTGTTTTAAGAAGTTCTTCGCCGGAAGAGTATATTTGTATTCAGGGAAGCATGAAAGATAAGTTTGGTGACAATGGATTGGTCACAGTATTAATGGGTAAAATTCAAGAAGACACATTGGAAATAGAAAATTGGCTTATGAGTTGTAGAGTTTTTCGACGAAATGGTGAATATAGGTTGTTCGATTATCTGGTTATTCAATGTAAAGAAAGAAATATTAGTAAAATAATTGGAACATATAAACCTACAGAGAAAAACGTTTTGGTAAAAGAATTTTATAAAACATTAGGATTTCAATTAATAGAAGAGTTTGCTGATGGATCTACAGTGTATGAATATACAATTTTGTAGCTTATCGCAAAAAGTGTATAGATTTAATATGATGATGGTATTGTTATATTTGAGTTGTGCTAATCAGATAATGGATATATGTACAAAATAAAAGTATTTATTGAATATAGCAGTAAGGGTGATGTTTTTAAGATGTAATAATTATCATGTTTAATAGATAAGCTGTGTGGTAGACTTATTTGTAAAAAATCTAATTTGTCAGTTAGATTATCATAAAAACAATTATATATAGATATTAATTATTGGGAGATAAATGAGAACAAAAATATATAACGCATTAGTAAACAAACATTCAGGAATTACATACCGTTATCATAAATTACACGATGGTTCAACAGGAGTCATGAAACTTCTTTCATGGCTCTATTTGTTATGGCTCAACTTCGCATATTATTTTCTCTTTATGCGATTCCTTGGAAAGATGCCGGAGGTTCAGACGTATGAGTCCAAGCGGATACCGGTGCGGGAAAGTGAATCAGTTTTATATCGCAGAGAATGTGCGAGGAAGTTTCCCCTGAGTGTGGATGCTTATGTGGAGAAATTGTCTGTGTATGAGATGATTTCTTTTGACATATTTGACACTTTGATTTTTCGTCCATTTTCTCTCCCTATGGATCTGTTTCGAATAGTGGGGGAGAAGCTGGGTATTCTGGATTTTACAAACATTCGTGCATGGGCTGAGTGGGATGCCCGCGTGAAGTGCAATGCGAAGCATGGTCATATGGAGGTTACTCTGGCTGATATATATGACAACCTCGAGGAAGATTTGGGTGTTTCATCGAAAAGAGGACAGGCCGAGGAGATCGATGCCGAGCTGTCATTGTGTTATGCGAATCCATTTATGCTTGAGGTATGGAATCGACTGCTGAAAATGGGAAAGCGGATGATCGTAGTTTCTGATATGTATCTGTCATCCGAAGTTTTATCCCGGATGCTCGAGAAAAATGGTTTTAGAGGTTACGAGAAGCTATATGTTTCCTGTGAGTATGGCAAGAGTAAAGCAAACGGAAAGTTGTTTCAATACGTTTTAGAGGATCTTGGTTTATCTAAGCATAACCTGCCTAAGTACACGATGATTCATGTAGGTGATAATGAGCATAGCGATAGGGATATGGCGAAAGCGAATGGCATTGACAATCTGCTCTATCCTAGAATTGACAAAAATGCGATTTTGTATCGTCCGTATGATATGTCTTTTATCGTGGGAAGTGCATATAGGGGACTGGTTACAAACCACCTTTACAATGGCATTCATGAATTTAGCATGGCATATGAGTACGGATATATATATGGCGGTTTATTTGTAACCGGATATTGTGCTTTCATACATAATTATTGCAAACAGCACAAAATAGATAAACTCCTTTTCCTGTCACGTGATGGGGATATTTTAAAGCAGGCATATGAGCTGCTTTTTCCGGAGGATATTCAGAAAACGGAGTATGTATTCTGGTCGAGAAAAGCTGCTACTACGTTGATGGCAGATGAGGATAAGCATGATTTTTTCAGGCGTTTTATATATCACAAGGTAAATCAGGATTATTCTGTTGCGCAGATTCTTGATTCGATGGGACTCTCTAAGCTGACAGATGAGCTGGATGACTGGTATGGTATCTGGCTTGAGCGCACCCTGAGAGAGGAACGGGAGGCTCAGGCGCTGGCATACAAACAACTGGAAGAAAATGAGACGATCAGAAAGGGCTCTGCAAAATGGGATAGAATGCAAAAGCATCTGGCGAGAGAGTTCTCGAATGAGCGTCTTGAACGCAACCGAAAACGCAATTTTATTGACTTGAAGGCAGATACAAAGCTGACAGACCGCAACGGTTATCTCCTTCGAAGATTTATCGAAGCGAAGTGGAGTGAGGTACTTGATATTTATCAGACGAACCGGATCGCTGCAAAACGATATTATAGCAAGGTACTGGATGGTGCTTCGTCAGCAGTTGCTATCGATATCGGCTGGGCAGGCTCCGGCGCAATGGCACTTTCGCACCTGACCGAAAAGGTGTGGGATATTCCATGTAGGATAACCGGTATCATTGCGGGCACAAATACGCTTCACAATCCGGAACCCGACGCGTCCGAGCCATTTTTGCAAAGTGGTAAGCTGGTAGCGTATTTGTATTCACAGAATCATAATCGTGACCTGCTTAAAAAGCATGACCTCAACAAAGATTATAATATTTTCTGGGAGCTTTTGCTTGCCTCTCCAACACCACAATTCGCCGGCTTTTATGCCGGTAAGCAAAAACCACTCAATTCGGCTGATTCGACCAAAAATCAAATGGGAGAGGATATTTACTTATCAGATCTGGATATCACTTTGCGCTTTGGAAAATATGATGATAATCTCGAAGGGATCCGCGAGGTGCAGCGAGGCATCCTGGAATTTGTCGCGCAATACACAGCGCATTTTAGTAAATATCCATATATGTTCCACATCAGTGGAAGAGACGCATACGCGCCAATGCTGTTGGCAGCCAGTCACAATGAGAAATACTTGAAGGCCATCGAGAAGAAATTCAATTTGGAGATTAACGTGTCGTAGGAGAGACACTTCCGGTTCGATCACTTCCGCAGGCTTTTCATCGCTGGCATATTTGGGAATTATATTTATGTTAGGTACTGCGAAATATTATCGAGAATTCAGGGAGGTGAGATAGATGTCCCCTTTATTAAATGTTATGATTATACTTTTCGTTTTAATAGGAATAGTAGCAATTATTTTTGCGTATAGACCTATTTGGACAGAAATACTAAATCGAAATGGCATAGTGCAATCAGAGGAAGTGGCTATTAGAGAAAACCTTAAAATATTGAGGGAGAATAATGATGCAGCAAAAAAGGCAATTGCTTTTATAATATTGATGGAATTGTCATATGTTTTGGTTCATACAATAGTAAATCAAGAAAATAATTATGATGATAAAAAGCAGACGAGGAATTTTTGTGAATCATTAACTCCCCAATTGATTGATAGTTTAAATACAATAGAGGGTAAATATGAATAGCATACACTTCATATTGGCTGTTACGTAGAAAACCAATGCAGGTAATTGGACAGGAAAAAGAACTGATTTATGTTAATGAAAAATTTGTTTTGGCTTACATTTTAGATTCTTTAAGTAATGATGAAAAGGGCAACATTCTTCTGCGTAATAATGCTGGTTTAAAGTCATTTAAGGAGTCGTTATTGTACTTTTTAAAATATAGGTATACAAGTGCAACAAGTTTAGAATTAATGATTATGGCTTTCTTTTCAGGACAAATTTATCAGGAAACAGATGAGGATCTGAGTTCGATACTTGCAAAATACAAGTGAAAATATAATATCTAAAAACAAGGCAAAAATCCCTGCAATTGCAGGGATTTTTTTGTATCATATATCTTGACAAATAATATTATATACCGTATAGTATGATAAAATATATAATATAGCAATCAGATTTTTATGGGGAAAGGAGAGATGAGAATGGTTTTTAATACAGGAGCCGCGTTGCTGGATGCGATCGTGCTGGCGGTAGTGTCAAAGGACGATAACGGCACATATGGATATAAGATCACGCAGGATGTAAGGTCAGCCATTGAAGTATCAGAATCTACGTTGTACCCGGTGCTCAGGCGTCTGCAAAAGGACGGAGCACTTGAGGTATATGATCAGGAATATGGCGGCAGAAATCGGAGATATTATAAGATTACACCTTCGGGTTTTGCGCAATTACAGTTGTATCGGGATGAATGGAAGATTTATTCGAAGAAAATTACAGCTATATTTAATAATTGAACTGAAAGGAGCAATGATAGATGAACAGGGAAGAATTCTTAAAACAATTGGAATCGCTGTTATCGGATCTGACATATGAAGAGCGAGAAGAAGCGATGGATTACTATCGAAACTATTTTGAAGATGCAGGTGAGGAGAACGAGGCAAATGTCATTGCCGAACTGGAGTCACCTCAGAAAGTGGCACAATCCATCAAGGAAAGTCTGGATACGTCAGACAACAGTACCGTAGAGCTGCCACCGGTAGTCGAAGGCGAAGTAGTAGAGGCTGCATCGTATACCCATACCAATACCGACGAAAAAATGAATTGGTGGGAAGAAATAAAAGGTAAGTTTAATAAAATGGACAATACGGCAAAATGGATATTGCTGGCACTTGGAATCCTTTTGCTGGTACCGATCTTAAGCGGTGTCATCGGGGCAGTGTTTGGCATTCTCGGTACGATCATCGGGGTAGTATTCGGAATCTTTGGTGTAGCCATCGGTGGAATTTTTGGTGGTGTGACAACGGCGATTGGCGGAATTGTCACGATGTGTACTGGCGCACTGGGAAGCGGATTTTTGGTATTTGGAATCGGAATGATCCTGAT
>JALEJB010000101.1 GCA_022768825.1 Lachnospiraceae bacterium | reverse complement strand
CGATATTTCATCACAACCGGTTTGTTGCTCAATGCCAGAAATTGATCATATACGTCTGCAACCGCTTCGTTTTCCTCCTTCGGTACCTGTGGAATCCAGTAAGCGCGTGATACACTTCTGCCATTCTTCAAATAATAACGGATATTGATCCAGAAGGGATACTCAAAATCCACTGATTCGCTCACCGTTTGTATTTCCTGACGATGCTCCACGATGGTCTCATGTAAATCCATTGTCTGATCGATCAATTCATCCATCTCTTCGGCGGAAATGCTTTCACTCAGATTATGATCCCGCAGAATCACATTATAGTTATCCAGCGCCACCGCCTCAATCTCATTTCTTTTTGGAACATAGCCTGCCACATGAATGAAATCAAATCCGATAAAACAGATCGCGCCGACAATGACTGCTGTCATCACCCCGCATTCCATCCATTTTTCCCGTCGAAATACCCGGAAACTTTTTTTAATAAACATCTCTGCGGCAAAGAATACAAAGATTGCAAACGGGATTGCCCAAAGCACTAATCTGACGGTCTTTTTCGCATCCGTCATCCGGTATGCATTGATCGAGGTCAGGGAGTACATCACCAGTGCGCCGGAAATTGCAAGCACAATTGCTGCTCCCCAGCGAAACAGCGGTTTCGCAAAATCTACCGTAATGAAATCTCCTGCCCGCTCCAGCTTCCGCTTCTGATAGACCAGCAAGCCAAAAAACAGGAATGCAATTCCCGCAATTGCAAATAATACCAGTGCCAACGCTCCGTTAAACTCTAAAACCGGCTGATCATTGATATAAATAAAACAGTATCCGGTTTCTGCCACCATATACCAGATGGGACAGAGCGGACTGTTATACCCCATGACAGATCCCTGGAATCCATAGACCAACAGATCCATCAGTGTATTGATCAGCATCACCACTGCCAGATACAGAAAATTCCAGATTGCGTAAAACAGTGTTGCCGAAAAGACCTGCCCCGCAAACAGAACGATAAAGCTGGCAAATCCGACAAAAAACAGATCCACGGCACACAGATTCACAAACCAGATCCAGACGATACCGGTCAGTCCCGCATCAAACGAAAGTACCAGCAGGTTCAGGATCAGACAATTCAAAAACTGTGGCAGAACCAGCATCAGAAGCGCAGTCAATACGTTGGTCGCAAACAGCTGCACCCGTGTCAACGGAAACGCATGTAAGCTGTAGGCAAATCTCGTGTTGTACAGATAGCTGAACACTGCCAGCACCAGCGCAAAGGCACCGATCATAATAAACACTTCATCCGGCACATTTCCAATGATGCCAAAAAATTCTTCCCGCTGTCTTTCCAAAAGCTGTGCCTGTGTCAGATCCGAATACGCAAGCTGTCTGTTGTTCATATACAAAACAAACGGATGAAACAGCAATAAAGCCAAGGTATAGATCAGCATCAGCGGCCAGAAACGTCCGAAGTTCTTGCGCAACAGCCCTTTATGAAACAGATTAAAACAGAATGTCTTTGACTGCATAATCCGCACCTCCTAACTCGTAGATAAAAATTTCCTCAAGGGTCAATGGGATTTCATCCAGCAAAATCGGTTGAAGCTTCGCAAGGGCCTGAGAAGCCACTCCCTGCGCAGCACGTACGATCAGTGTGTGTACGCGGCCTGACCGGGATTGGTGCAGTACCTGCAGATCCTCCGGCAGTGCCGGCATCTCTCCCTCAAAGGCGATCTGAATCTTGCTGACACCGCCTTGTAATTCGCAAAGTGATCGCTCCAAAAGCAGACTGCCATGATCCATGATTCCCACATGATCACAGACATCCTCCAGTTCTCGCAGATTGTGTGAGGATACCAAAACCGTGGTTCCCCGTTCTGCCACATCATTCATCATCAGGCTCCAGATCTGACGGCGCATCACCGGGTCCAATCCGTCTACCGGCTCATCCAGGATCAGAAGTTCAGGTCTGCAGCAGATCGCAAGCCAGAAAGCCACCTGTTTTTGCATACCCTTGGACAGATTTCTGATATTTCTCTTTACATTCACTGCCGGAAAACATACCTTTAACTTTTCAAATAATTCCGCATCAAAGCTTGGATAAATACTCTGATAAAACTTCTTCATATCATTTGTATTCGCCTGCATGAAATAAAAAATATCATCCGGAATAAATGCGATTTTTGCTTTTTTTTCTATATTTTCATAAATCGGAGCCCCATCCACCAGCACGCTTCCCGTGTCCTGACGAAAGTCTCCCACGATATGCCGGATTATGGTGGACTTTCCGGCTCCGTTCGGTCCCACAAGTCCGTAAATGGATCCCTTTGGAACATGCATATTCAAATGACTGAGTGCGCGAAAACCATCAAAATCCTTGCATACGTTTTCTACCCTGATCATGCCCTGTCGCCTCCTTTTTCCATCTTTTTACTCAATTCATCAATTCGCTCTTTGAGCTGATCTGCAGTATCCTTCAAATACAACAGCTCCTTCACGATTTCGTCAAACTTCTGCAACAACTCCTCATTTCTCCTTCTGTTTACATCCTGCTGCATGGCAGCAAAGCTTCCCTTGCCCGAAATCGTGTAGATATATCCTTCCTGCTCTAACTCACGATATGCTCTCTGTATCGTGTTGGGATTGATCGACAACTCGCTGGCAAGCTCTCTGACACTGGGCAGCTTCTCATCTGTCGCAATGACACCTGTGATCACCAATCTGCGCAGACCTTCCTTTATCTGCTCATAGATGGGCTTTGCGTCACGGTAGTTTAACTGAATCATAGAGTTCCTCCTTTCATAAAAAATTTCCTTCTTACGATTCCACATGGCAGACGCTCCTATCTCTCAAAAGTCTCTCCCATGTTCACAACCCATACGTGTGTATCATCCGTATTAGTTGTGTTAATACAGTTATAGCACACTGTTTCCTAAAATGCAACAAAAAAATGAAAAAGACAACAGAATTCACTATAAATTTAAAATCCTACGATATATACTTACTCCGATTGTGCTCACACCCGCAAATGCGGGACGCACAAAAGTCGTAAGATATATCGTAGGATTCTATTTTACAGCGAGGCTTGCTGCCTTTTTCGTATTATTTTTATAACCGTGTCTCTACAAAGATATCATAGATCGAACGAATCGCGCGCTCGAAATCATCATTGCTGACACCGATGATGATATTCAACTCGCTGGAGCCCTGATCGATCATCTTGACGT
>JALEJB010000195.1 GCA_022768825.1 Lachnospiraceae bacterium | reverse complement strand
TGGAATTTGCTGCAGGCATCCCGGGATCTTTGGGCGGCGGGGTCTATATGAACGCCGGAGCCTACGGCGGAGAGCTAAAGGATGTGATAGAAACTGTCACGGTACTGACAAGAGACGGGCAGATTCTGGAACGAGTGAAGGAACAGTTGGATCTGTCCTACCGTCACAGTCGTATGATGGAAAATGACGAGATCATACTCAAAGCGAGACTACAGCTTGCGACCGGGCAGCAGGATGAGATTTATGCGAAAATGGAAGAACTGAAACAGAAACGCATCGAAAAGCAGCCGCTGGAATATCCAAGCGCGGGAAGCACATTTAAACGACCGGAGGGTTACTTTGCGGGAAAACTGATCGAGGATGCGGGACTTCGGGGCTTTCGTATCGGCGATGCCCAGGTGTCCGAGAAGCATTGCGGTTTTGTCATCAATCGCGGCAATGCGACGGCGGCGGATGTTCTGGAGCTGATGAAACAGGTAGATGAAAAGGTACAGCAGAAATTTGGTGTTCCGTTGGAACCGGAGGTACGCATACTGGGAGAATTTTAGGAGGAAGACATGCGATTTGTAATCTTGAGCGGAATGTCAGGCGCAGGAAAAAGTACGGCATTAAAGATGATGGAGGATATGGGATATTTTTGTGTTGACAATCTCCCGATCTCCCTGTTGGAGAGCTTTGTGGAGCTGGCAGACGGTGCGGCGGAGCTTTCCAAAGTTGCCGTCGGCATTGACATCCGAAGCGGGCAAAAACTGGAAGAACTACTGGATAAATTAAAATGCATTGAACAGTCTGGCAAGATTATCGAGGTACTGTTTTTGGACTCTGAGGATTCGGTACTCGTGAAGCGCTACAAGGAAACCAGGCGAAGCCATCCGCTTGCCGAAGGAGAGCGTGTGGACAAGGGAATCACGTTGGAGCGCAAACGCTTAGAGAATCTCAAGAAGCGCGCGGATTATATCATTGATACGAGTCAGCTCCTGACGAGAGAACTGCAGGCAGAGCTGAAGAAAATCTTTGTAGAGAATAAAGAGTATAAAAATTTATATATTACCGTGTTGTCTTTTGGATTCAAATATGGTATCCCTGCGGATGCGGATCTGGTGTTCGACGTGCGTTTTCTGCCCAATCCGTATTACGTGGAGGGGCTCCGTCCCCTGACCGGACTGGATAAGCCGATACAGGATTTCGTCATGCAGGCGAGGGAAGCCAATATCTTTTTGGACAAGCTGGATGATATGATCCGTTTCCTTGCGCCGAATTATATCAGCGAGGGAAAAAATCAGTTGGTCATCGCCATCGGATGTACCGGCGGCAAACATCGTTCGGTAACACTGGCACAGGCACTGTATGGCAGACTGAATCAGGAGACCGAATACGGACTTCGCGTGGAGCACCGTGATATTGGAAAAGATGCTTTGCGCGGAAAATAGGAGTAACTATGTCATTTTCAGTGGATGTAAAATCAGAACTTGTGGGCTTGATCGATGCCAAAAGACATTGCCAGCTGGCAGAGCTGGCGGCGATCCTGAGTGCGGAGGCAAGATTCGAAATACGACAGGGAAAAAGTGCGCTGGTTTTTCAAAGTGAGAATGCATTTTTGTCCCAGAAATATCAGGCGTTACTGCAAAGGGTGTTTCTGATAGAGGCAGCGGAAGCTGCCGATCAGCTTTCACATATCATCAGACTGGAACAATCAGAGCAACTGAGAAATATGCTGATGGCACTCAAAATCATGGATGTGACCGGACGCATCGTGCATCCGAATCTGGATGCGGATGGATTACTTTTGCAGAAGAGCTGCTGTAAGCGGGCCTTTATCCGGGGAGCGTTTTTAGCTTCCGGGTCCATCAGCAATCCGGAAAAATCCTATCATTTTGAAATTGTATGCGTCAGCGAAGACAAGGCGAAGATCCTGCAAAAGCTGCTCTGTGATTTTGACCTGGATGCCAAGATCGTACAGCGCAAAAAACATTTTGTTGTGTATCTGAAGGAAGGCGCACAGATCGTAGATGTACTCAACATCATGGGTGCACATATTGCACTGATGAATCTGGAAAATCTGCGCATTGTAAAAGAGATGCGCAATTCTGTCAATCGCAAGGTCAATTGTGAGACCGCAAATATCAACAAAATTGTGAATGCCTCGGTGCGTCAGATTGAGGCAATCAAATATATACAGGCGCAAAATGGCTGGGATGAGCTGCCTGAGAATTTGCAGGAGATGGCAAGAGTGAGGCTGGAGTATCCGGATGCCTCTCTTTTGGAATTGGGAGAATTATGTGAGCCGGCAGTAGGCAAATCGGGAGTCAATCACAGACTCCGGAAGCTTTGCGAGCTGGCTGAGAAAATGGGACTGGCACAAAAAGAGTCATAAGGAGGCAGAATATGGGATCAAAAAAGCTGTTATTTATCTATAATCCCTTCTCCGGAATGGGAAAAGTGAGACATAATCTGGCAGACATCATTGATGAGCTGGTCGCAGGCGGATATGAGGTGACGGTACATCCGACGCAGGGCAAAGAGGATGCGACAAAGATTGCAGAACAATGTGGCGGAAATTATGATCAGGTGGTGTGCTGCGGCGGAGACGGCACGTTGGATGAGACTGTGACAGGTCTGCTTCGAGGCGGAAATGAGACGCTGCTGGGATACATACCGGCAGGAAGCACAAATGATTTCGCAAATTCCCTTGGCTTACCCAAGGATATGAAAAAGGCAGCCGAGATCGCTGTGACCGGGGATGTGTTCCGGTCGGATATCGGTCGCTTCGGAGATGACACATTTGTGTATGTGGCAGCCTTTGGCGTATTTACGGATGTCTCTTACGAGACCAGTCAGAATCTGAAAAATATTTTCGGACATGCGGCCTATATTCTGGAAGGCGCCAAGAGACTGGGCACCTACGAGTCTTATCATATGCGGGTGGAATACGATGGACAGCAGATTGAGGATGATTTTATTTATGGAATGATCAGTAATTCCGAATCGGTTGGTGGCTTTAAAGGCATGACGGGAAATCATGTGCAGCTGGACGACGGTGTCTTTGAGGTGACATTGATCAAGGCACCCCACAATCCGGTGGAATTAAACGAAATCATCGCTTATCTGACGGGACTGAAGGATGACAGCAATCTGATCTATGCCTTCAAGACGGGAGAAATCTCGTTTTATCCTTACACAGAGATTCCATGGACACTGGACGGCGAGTTTGGCGGGAATCAGACGCGGATTACGATCAAAATCGATTGCAGGGCACTTCCGATCCGTGTGCCGAAGCAGGAAGGCGATATCGGATAAGCTTTCAAGGAAAACTTTACAATTTGGTTTGTTCATGCTATATTAATGGCAGTTGGGTCACTACAGACCAAAGAAATATTATAAATCTATAAGTAAATGGAGGACATTTCATGTTAGTATCTGCAAAAGAAATGCTGGAAAAAGCAAAAGCTGGCCACTATGCAGTAGGTCAGTTCAACATCAACAACCTTGAGTGGACAAAATCAATCTTATTAACAGCTCAGGAATTAAACAGTCCTGTGATCCTTGGTGTATCTGAGGGTGCCGGAAAATATATGACCGGATTTAAGACTGTTGCAGCTATGGTAAAAGCTATGGATGAAGAACTTGAAATCACTGTTCCTGTAGCTTTACACTTGGATCATGGTAGCTATGAAGGATGCTACAAATGTATCGAAGCCGGCTTCACATCAATCATGTTCGACGGATCACACTATCCGATTGAAGAGAACGTTGAGAAGACCAAAGAGTTAGTAAAAGTTGCTCATGAAAAAGGAATGTCTATCGAGGCAGAGGTTGGATCGATCGGTGGAGAAGAAGACGGTGTTGTCGGAATGGGCGAGTGCGCTGATCCTGACGAGTGCAAATCAATCGCTGATCTGGGTGTCGATATGTTGGCTGCAGGTATCGGAAACATTCACGGAAAATATCCGGAGAACTGGGCAGGACTCAGCTTTGAGACTCTGGATGCCATCCAGCAGAAGACCGGTGTGATGCCACTCGTACTTCACGGCGGTACCGGAATCCCAGCTGATATGATCAAGAAAGCAATTGATCTTGGCGTATCAAAGATCAACGTAAATACTGAGTGCCAGTTATCATTTGCAGATGCTACACGTAAGTATATTGAAGCAGGAAAAGATTTAGAGGGTAAAGGATTTGATCCTCGTAAGCTTTTAGCTCCTGGTGCAGAGGCAATCAAGGCTACTGTAAAAGAGAAGATGGAATTATTCGGATCTGTAGGTAAGGCCTGAGAATCATCCAATTCATTGGATAGATGAATGTAAGACCACTGCATGTCGTAAGATATGTGGTGGTCTTTTTGCGTAGACAACGAGCCGACCACCATTAGATAAAGTTTGAGTTAGTACGATACACGAATAAGAATGGATATAAAAAGGACGCTATTACAATCTCTTGTAATAGCGTCCTTTGATCGTCGGGGCGACGGGATTCGAACCCACGACCTCTTAGTCCCGAACCAAGCGCTCTACCAAGCTGAGCCACGCCCCGAAGTGAGAAATGATATCTTCATTAAGAAAGCTCACTTGATAGATTATATACTTATACATTCCAAAATGCAAGCCCTAATCTAAAAAAAAGGAAAGAACCAAAAAGAAAAGAAAAATGTTAACTCTTTCTTGACAAACGGGTTGACATTTGGAAGAAAGTCGGGTATTCTTAACCGGATGAATGTTAACTGGTATGATTCGTATAGGTTGACATTTGGATGGGAGGTGTGGAAACTGAACGGTTTCTTACAACTGGTAAAGGCATTAGCAGCATACAATGATGGCATGTTTGATGGTTATGTGATCGCAAAAGTGTTGTGGAATGTAAGTGGAGAATATGCTTATGTGGAGGCAGCAATGATCAAACAAAAGCCGGGCTATGCAGTGATACGGGTGACGGGAAGGAATCAGGACAAGAATGAGACGGGGTTTTTACAGATCACGTTATGGAAACCGGGAGAAGTTTCTAAGAAGTGTCCGGAACAGGAAGGAACGCCGTGTGATCTTGTGCAAAGAATGCCGGAGGATCATTTGGATGCGGATGGTACGATAACGATTGCACAGGAACAGGTTGACCATTACCTGAATCTGGTACAGGATACGAATCCGATCCACCGTGGCAGGAATGCGATCGTTCCGGGATTGTATGTCTTGTATGAGTTGCAAAGACGGAAATCGTTGCAGGAATTTTTCACAGAACATGCAAGCTATGAGACGGCATTTCACCAGCCATTGCCGGTGGGTGTATGTTGCCGGATCGAAGCAAAGGATGACGGTGTACGGCTTGTTGTGACAGACACCACCTATTTCACAATTCACAAACGTGTTGAGTAAGGAGAAAGATATGGATAAGAAGAAACTATCAACCCCACAGATTACGAAAATTGCATTGATGGTAGCATTTGTAAGTGCAGCATCTTACCTGCGTATTCCGTTACCGTTTTCAGAGGCTGCGATTACAGGACAGACATTGGCAGTCAACCTGGTTGCTTTGACCCTGTCGCCGTTAGAGGCATTTATTACACTGCTTTGTTATTGGCTGCTGGGTTTAGTTGGTGCACCGGTATATGGTGGTGCATCGGGTCCTGGTAAGATGTTTGGTCCGGCGGGTGGATACTTTATCGGATTCATCGTGGCAGTTGTATTGATCGCATGGTTGCGTGGTAAGAAGTACAATATCGTGCGTTATGCACTTGTGGCAATTCTGATTGGTATTCCGATTATTGACGGAGCAGGATTTGTATGGATGAAATTTGCAGCGGGAATGACATGGAAGGCTGCGTTCTTTGCAGGATTTGTACCATTTATTCCGTTGGATATCGTGAAGTGTATTGCTGCGGTTCTGATTGCAAAGCCAATTCAGGTTGCGTTCTATGCAATGGAAGACAGTATGGGACATGGCGGCAAGAAGAAAGTGGAAGAAGTATAATATGATGGCGTGACTCGCCAAACATCGATAAGTAGCAGCTCCTGCAATGGTATTATGGGGCTGCTTCTTTGCGTATAAAACATAAAATGTGAGCAGAAAGGTATAGAATATGGAACATGTCGGGATTGTTGGAGGACTTAGAACATATATAGGAGTAGAAGGTGGAATGTACCGTAATGTGAGTGCGGAGCAGTTGGGAGCGCATGTACTGAGGCAGATTCCGGCACGGTGCGGTATACCGGTAGAAGATATTGATATGGTGATTGCCGGTAATGGCATAGGAGGAGGCGGCAATGTGACAAGACTGGCTTTATTGGAAGCAGGTTATCCGCAGGAGATATCCGGTATCACAGTGGATGTACAGTGTGGTTCCGGGTTAGAGGCAATTGCCATGGCCGCGGCCAGGATCGAGGCAGGTCTGGCTGATGTGATCGTGGCAGGGGGAATGGAAAGTGCATCAACCAAACCAACCAGAGTTCATAATGAGAGACATCCTGATTATTGTGCGGAGCATCCGGCGTATTCTGTTGCAAAGTTTGCACCCGGAATGCAGGATGAATTAGCGATGCTAAAAGGGGCAGAACGGGTGGGAAGAAAATTAGGTATAGATAAAAATGCTATGGAACAATATGTTATTACAAGCCATCAAAGGGCAGCGGAAGCGGCCGAACATGGGCTGTTAAACGATGTTCTGGCAACGCCTTATTATGAATCAAGCGAGGTGGATTCACGGAATGCGAAGGCTTATGATGAAGGAATAAGACCGAAGATGTCGGAACGTCTGTTGCGAAGGTTGCCGGCGCTGGTTCCGGGCGGAGAATATGTGACAGCAGGAACGGTGAGCCTTACCAATGATGGGGCGGCATTTGTTGTGTTGTGCTCAGCGAAATATGCAAGTACGCATGAGTTGTCATGGGAAGCGCGGCTTGTAGATGTGGTGTCTGTTGGAGCAGATCCGGATTATAGTCCGGAAAGTATGGTGCCGGCAATTCGCAAACTGTTAGAACGGAATGCTGTGTCGGCGGAGCAGATCACGGCATGGGAATACAATGAAGCTTTTGCAGTCATTGATGAGATTGTGGCGGGAGAATTAGGGGAGCATTGTGATCGGTATAATATCTATGGGGGTGCCCTGGCTTATGGGCATCCGTATGGTGCATCCGGTGCGATTATAACACTTCATTTATTACAGGCACTCCGGCAATTAGATGTTCCGGAAGTTATATCCGGGATGGATGAATCAGAAAGAAAATATGGAATTGCGGCGGTATCTGCAGCGGGAGGAATTGGAACGGCCATGTTAGTGGAATGGAATAAAGAACCGGATAAGACAAAGAAAGAGGAAAAACAGGTGACGGAATGCAGGATGAATGAGCAGGAGGGCAAGAAACTACAGAACGAGGAAAATGTCGGATATTGGGATATGCTTTGCCAACAGTCGGAATCGCACATCATGCTTGTTGAAGATGATCATGTGATTACATACGGACAAATGGTGGAGCAGGCATCCCTCATGCGGCAGCAGATAAGGGATGAGGGAACAGATAAAGAGAAGAATCCGGAACGGAATTCCAAGCAGCTTTATCTTGTGCGCGAACATTCCATAACAGAAGCATTCGTTGCCTTCTTTGCCTGCCAGGAAACTTCATATGTGCCGGTTATTGTACCGGAAGATATGCCGGATGAGGATTATATGCTGTTAGAACGAACCCCTGTGCCGGAACAGGCAGTGATGGGGGTACTGACCTCCGGAACCACCGACCGGCAGAAAATTATGTTTCGTACTTTTGCAAGCTGGGCAGATTTCTTCCCGGTTCAGAATGATATTTTTTCCATGGGAGAGGATACCGTGCTGTTTGCACAGGGATCATTGGCATTTACTGGTAATCTGAATCTATATATGGGTCTGTTTGCAACGGGTGGAACGGTAGTGGCAACAAAACGGTTTCGACCACGATATTGGCTGCAGTTAATATTACAGCATAAGGTAAACGCAATTTATCTGATTCCGGCAAAGATGATGGCGTTGTGCCGGGTGGTAGGAAGGCCGGTATATGGGGTTAGGCATTTTACAACGGGTTCGCAGTCGTTTGGACAACAGGAACTGGCTAAGGTAAAGCATGTATTTCCGGATATACATGTAGTTTTATATTATGGTGCGAGTGAGGTGAGTTATATCACATATCTTTCAGAAGAGGAGATAACGGAGGATGCTTCACAGGTAGGACGATTGTTTCCAAATGTAAAGGCGGTGATCCGGGATGGTTCCTTCTATGTGGAAAGCGCATATGGTGTGATCGGGGTGAAAATGCCGCATAATACCGGAGATCTGGGACGGATGGATGAAAAGGGCTATTTCTATTTTCTTGGAAGGAAAGATGATATACTGAATATTAATGGAAGAAAGGTGTCTGCATACCGGATTGAGCAAATGTTTGCAGATGTATATCATGTTGCCGGAATTGCAAAGGTGGGAATAAAGGGAACACATCAGCAATTGGAATTTGATTATGAGGGGGAGAAAGATTTGCCGGGAATGACACAGATCCGGGAAAGGCTGCGGGATGTGCTGCAGTCTTATGAGATACCAAAGATCTGCAGACGGGTGGAAAAACTTCCGAGGACGGAGAGTGGAAAGATAAAGCGTTATTGAAAGTGAAAGTTTTGGGAGGAACAGAATCAGATAATAAGATAATAGAGCAGATATTCTTAAAAGAATAAGGAAAAACACGGTTAAAACATGAAAAATATCAGGATTTAGCTTTTCATTTCATAAAAATTATGATAGGATGGTAGGGTTGAGTAACTGTAGATAAACTGATAACACACAAGGAGGAGAATATGTGGGATACAGTGAATAATTTTTTAACGAAGGTTGATGATTTGGTCTGGGGTGTGCCGCTTATGATATTGATCATGGCTGGTGGAATCCTGTTGACGATTCGTCTGGGCCTGTTGCAGGTAAGAAAGTTACCGCTGGCTCTGAAATGGATGGTGAAAAATGAAGAAGAGGGCGAAGGCGAGGTTACTTCGTTTGGAGCACTTTGTACTGCATTATCTGCAACAATTGGTACCGGTAACATTGTCGGAGTTGCAACTGCGATTGGAGCCGGTGGTCCGGGAGCATTGTTCTGGATGGAGCTTGCAGCATTTTTCGGAATGGCAACCAAGTATGCAGAAGGATTACTTGCGGTTAAGTATCGTGTGGTAGATGAAGAGAACCATGCATTAGGCGGACCATTTTATTACATAGAAAAAGGAATTGGAGAAGGCTGGAAATGGCTGGCTAAGATCTTTGCATTCTTTGGTATTTGTGTTGGATTGTTTGGTATTGGAACATTTTCACAGGTGAATGGTATATCTTCTGCGGTTCAGGGTTTCTTTGATCCGGATAAGACTAATACAGTTACCATTCCCGGAATCGGAACGTATTCATGGACAGTTGTAATTGCATCATTGATCTTAAGTATCTGCGTTGCATTGGTATTGATCGGTGGTATTCAGAGAATTGCAAGTGTATCACAGATTATCGTACCCTTTATGGCAATTATTTATGTTGTGATTTCTGTTGTATTATTGATCTGTAATATTACTGAGATTCCACATGCAATTGTTATTATTGTAAAGAGTGCATTTAATCCACAGGCAGTGGCCGGTGGTGTGGCTGGTTCTATGATCGTTGCCATGCAGAAGGGTGTCGCCCGTGGTATTTTCTCAAATGAGGCAGGACTGGGATCTGCACCGATCGCGGCAGCAGCAGCTAAGACAAAGGAGCCGGTTCGTCAGGGTCTGATCTCTATGACAGGAACTTTTGTAGATACAATTGTGATCTGTACCATGACAGGTCTTTCTATTGTCTTGACCAGTGCATGGCAGCAGGAAGGTCTGGAAGGTGTACAGGTAACTACTTATGCATTCCAGAACGGTTTACCGATTCCTGCACAGGTATCTGCATTCCTCTTAATGCTTTGCCTGGTATTCTTTGCATTTACAACGATTCTTGGATGGGATTATTATTCTGAACGCTGTTTGGAATATTTAACAGGAAGCAAAGGAAAATCCATCATGGTATATCGCTGGTTATATATCATTGCTGTATTCATTGGACCTTATATGACTGTTAAGGCAGTGTGGACAATTGCAGATATCTTCAATGGATTGATGGCAATTCCGAATATGATCGCAATCTTTGCACTTTCCGGTGTGGTTGTAAAAGAAACAAAAGACTTCTTC
>JALEJB010000191.1 GCA_022768825.1 Lachnospiraceae bacterium | reverse complement strand
TTGAAAAATATTGAAATAGAGTATTATATGTCGACGTTATCGATGAAATACAATAAAGTGTCATGGAAATCTTCAGATCCAGATATTGTCTCTGTCACATCAAAAGGAAAAATTACAACCAAGAAACCGGGTACGGCAACTATCACGGCACAAACCAGCATCGGTAAAAAGAAAAGCAAATTAAAAATATGTGTATTACCGGCAAGTGAAGTGATTGAAATCGGTAATGGTAGTTTCACGCTCGAAGAAAAAGATACGGGATATATACGTTTTTCAAGCGATATATATGAATTCAAAGACATGATTACGTTAGAAAGTACGGCCCCGTCTGTGATTGATTCATGCGAACTCGATAGCGAGGACAATGAAATTACTTTTATATCGCGAAGTGCAGGCGTTGCAGATTTGAATATATATATCAATGGTCGATTAGCAAAATCAGTTACGATTACTGTTACGCCACAAAATCAGGATGATACCGAAGACGAGTATGATGATGATTGGGCATGACGGGGAATGCGTTTTGCAGATACATGTTAGAAAAGAGAAAATTTTTGTAAAAGAAACATTGTGAATCCATAGATGAGAAGGACAAAGCGTGTCCTTCTCATTTGTCATTATGGAGGATATACGGAGTAACACATTGACGCCTGCTTGGTCTGGCGTAAGCTCGATGTTTTTCCAATGGTGGAAAAATTTTTCCGGTTGCGATTCCCCTGCTTCTGAGTTATGGTAAGAAAAAGCATATTTTCTTTTGCGGCTTGAATCCGCAATCTTTCTTTCAAGGATATCTGGGCGAATGGTGTTGCTGTTCGTTACTCACGGAAAATCAATGCTTTTTATCTTCTTTCAAGATAAAATGGATTGTAGGAATTGACAAGCTGTCATATAATATATTTATGCACATTGAGATGGGTCTGAATAGACTATAGAATTAGAATTTGGAGATAGGGTTATGGCTGTGATTTCTGAGAAAACAGGGATTAAACAGAAAGTGCTGGATGAGATTGTTGATCTCGCAAAGAAAAACCGGATTGAAAAAGTCCTTTTGTTTGGTTCCCGGGCACGTGGGGATTATCACAAAACAAGTGATATTGATCTTGCGACAACCGGTGGTTTTCACGCCGGATTTGCTGCTGATGTAGATGAATTGACTTCAACATTGCTGACATATGATGTTGTGGATTTAGATGGAACTGTACAGGAGGAACTGCGGCAATCAATTCAGAAAGAGGGGCTTGTCATATATGAAAAAGTTTGATAATTTTTGTTCTTCATTAGATAATCTGAAAGATATCTACAATTATGAAGAACCTTATGAGAATGTTGTTTTGACCGGATTGGTTGCGCTGTACGAGATTTGCTTCGAGCAATCATGGAAAGCAATGAAAGAGATTTTGGAACACGATGGAGTGTCTGAGAGTCAGAACGGTTCTCCACGACAGATTTTAAAGCTAGCTTATCAGATGGGGCTGATCAAGGACGAGGAACTTTGGCTGGCAGCTTTAAAGACGAGAAATAATGTGGCTCATTCATATAATCATGCCATTGCCTTGGATATTGTTGGTGAAACAAAAAATAAGTATTATGAAATGTTTTGTGAATTGAAAAGGGACATGGAGAAAAATTGGATCGTATGATACGAAAAAGGTGCTTCATCCAGCATTTCTATTCCGGTTGTGCTTCCTATTTTCTGTGCTATGGCTAGAACAAGCGATTTGACATATATGTTCCTTTTCCATGGTAGAGTAGGGAAGGGACAAGAAACAGAAAAGAAATCCTGTGAAAGGAAGTGAGTGACAGCCGATGAAGATCGAGCATATTGCGATGTACGTCACAGATCTGGAGCGTACAAAGGAATTTTTTGAAAAATATTTTGATGCCACATCCAATAGCGGATACCATAATCAGACGACAGATTTCAGGTCGTATTTTTTGTCATTTGACGATGGCACGCGTCTTGAGATCATGCACAAACCCGTTATGGAGAATGCTGATAAGAGCCTTGCGCGAACAGGCTATATTCACATCGCATTCTCCGTGGGGAGCCGGGAACGGGTCGATGAGCTGACTGCGCGGATAAAGAAGGACGGTTACGAGGTGATCAGTGGTCCGCGCACGACCGGGGACGGCTATTATGAGAGCTGTATCGTCGGGGTGGAAGGGAATCAGATCGAAATTACGGTTTAATGTTCTGCATCAGATGAACCCCGGCATTCCATGCTTGTGCCACCTTTTTGCCTGATGCATAGTAACCATTCTGGAACTGGTCAAACATGAGTGCCTGAAGCTTTTCGGGATCAACTTTGCCATTTTCTGAAAGGACGGATTCTTCCGCTTTTACATTGACGATTTTTCCGACGATTCCGCAGATATGATCTGTTTTTGCCAATTCTGCGAATTCACATTCTATGACAACCGGAAATTCTTCAATCACCGGAGCATTTACAAACTCGCTTTTTACCGCGTGATAGCCGGTCCGTTCAAATTTATCATCCATTTTATTTCCGGAAGAGATGCCGAAGAAATCCGCAACTTCTATATTGGCTGTATCAGCGATGGCGACGGTAAAAGCCTTGCTCTCCATGATATTCAGCCAGGTTTTCTTTCCTTCACCGATGAACAGAATCAGTTTATCTCTGCTGCAGATTTGTCCCCATGAGTAGGTTCCTACATTTACTTTCTCGTCTTTATCGTATGTAGCTACCAGTAAGACCGGCATTGGGTAGATCGCAGGTACAATACCTATATTTTTTTTCATAGTATCTCATATCCTTTCTGCGCGACATTTGCCGTGCGATGTTATGATTATATCACTTCACTTTTCTTCGTTCCACTTTATTTTCATACATTTTGTTCATGTTTCTTATCTCAGTCAGAAAAGACTCAGGCGGATTGCAGAAATGCGCACTTGAAAGTCTGCTGTGCATATAATATATAAAAAACCAAGGGTATTTTATGAATTGTAATTTTTTTGGAGTGCGCACAGATTTCGGACCGCAGCCTTATGTGACAAATGTTGCGCAAAAAGCTTCACAGAATGCGTACTTTCGCAGGGCGCTTTGGACGGGACAGTTGGCACAGATGACTTTGATGAGTATACCGGTATGTTCGGATATCGGTGTGGAGATCCATGAGGATACGGAGCAGATGATCCGTATTGAGCAGGGAATGGCATTGATCCAAATGGGAGAATGCGAGAATCGTTTGGATTTCCAAAGCAAAGCCTGCGTCGGAGATATGATTTTTGTTCCGGTGGGAATCTGGCATAATATCGTCAATATCGGAAGAATTCCGTTGAAGCTGTCCTCGGTTTATGCGCCGCCGCACCATCCGACAGGAACGATCCATGAGACCAAACGGGACTCCGAAGCGCAGAGTTATTAATACAGGACATATCGGATCGTGATGTCTGAAAAAGCATCTTTTCAACTGAATTGACTATTGACATCCGTAAATACACATGCTAGAATGACAGCAGTTTTATGATAAACGAATTTCTTAGAGAGAGGTGAAAAGATGAGAAGATAATCTACTTTTGATCACATGAAGTTTTTACAGTATGCATGATTGTTGATACTGTTTATCATGTTGCCAAAAGTGGATTATGTTCTCATAACCTCTCTTTTTGTGTGCAAAAAATGTCATTTCTCCGACGATATGAGGGTGAGAACGTAATGGAACTGTTTGGCAGCAAATGGTTCTATTTTTTTGAACCAACATACGAGGGAGGGATGCATATGGCACAAATCAGGATCAATCATTTGACTTTTTCTTATGACGGAAGCTTTGATAATGTGTTTGAGGATGTCTCATTTTCCATTGACACGAATTGGAAACTGGGTTTTATCGGCCGGAACGGAAAAGGAAAAACAACATTTTTAAATCTGCTGATGGGAAAATACGATTATCAGGGATCCATTGATACGAATACGGTATTTGATTATTTTCCATACCGGATCACAGAACAGGAGATGCAGCTGCCTGCTGCAGAATTTATAGAGGATCTGAAGGCGGGCTGCGAAGCATGGCGTGTGATCTGTGAGCTGTCAGGCCTGGGGGAAGACGCTGATATTTTGTACAGACCTTTTTGTACACTCAGTCCGGGCGAACGAACCAAGGTGCTGCTGGCGGTTTTGTTTTCAGGAGAAAATGATTTCCTGCTGATCGATGAGCCGACGAATCATCTGGATCAGCAGGCAAGAGAAACGGTCAAAAATTATCTGGCATCCAAAAAAGGCTTTCTTCTGGTGTCTCATGACAGGGATCTTTTGGATGCGTGCACCGACCATTGTCTGGTTTTGAACCGGAAAAGTATCGAGGTGCAAAACGGGAATTTCTCCTGCTGGTGGGAAAACAAGCAGCGGAAAGATCAGTTTGCATTGGCGGAGAATGAAAAACACAAGAAGGAAATTGGCAAACTCAGACAGGCCGCGATGCGCACTGCCCGATGGGCGGATCAGAACGAAAGAACCAAGATCGGTTATGATCCGACCAAGGAGCATGACAGATTTATTGACAGTCGATGTTATATCGGTGCAAAAACAAAAAAGATGCAGAGCCGCGTCAGTCAGATGGAGAAACGGATCAATCGTGAGATTGAAGAAAAGGAAGGCTTACTTTTGGATATTGAGACACCGGTAGACCTGAAACTGGTTTCGCTGACTCATCACAAGGATACACTGGTTTATCTAAAGGATTACAGTGTGCGATATGCAGACGCAGCGCATCCGGTATTTGAAAACCTGACATTTTCGATCCACCGGGGAGATCGCATCGCTTTGTCCGGAAAAAACGGTTGTGGGAAGTCTACTTTGATCAGGATGATTATAGAGAAGGCGAATGCCAAAGACAGCGATGGGAGTATTTTGGAGAAAGGTGAGTGTGAGACGGCAGGGGGGCTCGTGATCTCCTATGTCGGGCAGAATGCGACTGGTCTGAAGGGTGATCTGACAGCCTTTTGCAAAGCGAATGATCTGGATCAGAGTCTGTTTCGCGCGATACTACGCCAGCTTGATTTTGACCGGGTACAATTTGAGAAAAATATGGAGGATTATTCCGAAGGGCAGAAAAAGAAAGTTCTTCTGGCGCGCAGTCTGCTGACTCCGGCGCATCTGTATATCTGGGATGAACCGTTAAACTATATCGATGTGTTTTCCAGAATGCAGATCGAGAAGCTGCTGCTTACGTATCAGCCGACGATGCTGTTTGTGGAGCATGATGTTCGGTTTCGGGAAAAGATTGCGACGGAAGAGGTGTTTTTGCGTACACGATGAAGGTTAGAAAAAGTTTCTATTTGACAAAATACAGTTCGACTCCTAAAATAACTGGTAGCGCCAAGTGGTGCTGCCAGTTATTTTTGACGAATTTGAAAAGAGGTATTTTATGAAATATGTCAAACAATGTTTAATTATTCTTGTAATCTCCTTAATAGGAGAATTATTGAAATTTATGATACCGTTGCCAATACCGGCGAGTATTTACGGAATGGTACTGCTTTTTACAGGTCTTATGACCGGATTGATCAAGCTGGAGGCAGTCAAAGAAACAGGAATCTTTTTCATTGAGATCATGCCTGTGATGTTTATTCCGGCCGGTGTCGGATTGATGACAAGCTGGGGAACATTACAGGCAATCCTTGTACCTGTAAGTATCATTACCGTTCTGACGACGATCACGGTCATGATCGCTACCGGATGGGTATCACAAACAATTATAAGAAAGTCGAAGGGAACTAAGAAATGAATGAATTTTTTGAAAATTCCTTGTTTGCAGGAGTCGCACTGAGTCTGATCTCTTATATGATCGGAACAATGTTAAAAAAGAAGTTGAAGCTGGGCTTGTTTAACCCTCTTCTGATCTCAATCGTGATCTCGATCATTGTTTTGTGGATTGGAAAAATTGATTATGAGACGTATCATGAAAGCGCAAAGTATTTAAGCTGGCTGCTTACGCCGGCGACTGTCTGCCTCGCGATTCCATTGTATGAGCAATGGGAATTGCTAAAACAAAATTATAAGGCGGTATTCTGCGGGCTTTTGGCGGGTACGGTTACAAGCCTGACAACTGTATTTGTCCTGGCGAAGTTATGTGAACTTTCCCACGAAGAATACGTGACGCTTCTTCCGAAATCAATTACTACCGCCATCGGAATGGGTGTTTCCGAAGAATTGGGCGGATATGTGACGATTACGGTGGCCGTTATTATCATTACCGGCATACTTGGAAATATGTTTGGAGAGTTGATCTGCAAATTATTTAAGATCACAGAGCCCATTTCAAAGGGACTTGCGTTTGGCGCGTCTGCCCATGCGATCGGTACTGCAAAGGCGATTGAAATTGGAGAGATAGAAGGTGCCATGAGCGGTCTTGCGATCGCGGTATCCGGAATACTGACTGTAGCATTCGCTCCCGTTTTTGCAAATTTTATAAGTGGTGTGTAACACGAATTCGTCTCAGTGAAAGTACAATCTCTGACTGAGATAAAGCCTCCGGCGGATTGCAGGAATGCGCAGATGAAGCTGTCTGCTGTATCAGCAGTTGCTTCTATATAGTTTGGTGTTATAGATTCAAATAAAATGATAGGAATGAATTAAGGTGGACAGATGAAGGAATTTCATATTGCTGAGTTAAAGAATTATTCAGAGAATGCGATTCAGTTGATTGACATAAGAGATGAGGGCAGTGTGATCTATGGAATGATACCCGGGGCAATTCATATTGCTTTCTCGCAATTTGAAAATGATATGGAAGATTGTGCCGGAAAATTGCAGAAAGATAAAAAGATTATTGTTTATTGCCAGAGAGGAGAAAAATCCAAAGATATAGCAAGTCAATTGGAAGATTTGGGATTTGACAGTTATAGTCTTGCCGGTGGTTATAATGCCTTTCTGATGGATTGTATGCAAACGGATGATTTGGAAGAAAGCAGGAAAAAGGCAGAGGAAAGTATCAGAAAGAAATTTCATAAGTCGCTGTTTTCACCTTTTGCGAAGGCATGTAAAAAATATGAGCTGATACAGGATGGAGATCATATCGCTGTATGTATTTCCGGTGGTAAAGATTCTATGCTGATGGCCAAGCTCTTTCAAGAGATCCAAAGACACAGACAAGTCAGCTTCGATTTAACATTTCTGGTGATGGATCCGGGATATCATGCAGAAAACAGAAAACTGATTGAAAATAACGCAAAAAGGCTCGGAATCCCTGTAACGATATTTGAGAGTACAATTTTTGATACAGTTGATACGATTGAAAAAAATCCATGCTATTTGTGCGCGAGAATGCGAAGAGGATACCTGTACAGTAAGGCCAAAGAATTGGGATGCAACAAGATCGCTTTGGGACATCATTATGATGATGTAATAGAAACAATACTTATGGGTATGCTTCACAGCGGACAGATACAGACTATGATGCCAAAGCTGCACAGTACAAATTTTCAAGGGATGGAATTAATAAGACCGCTCTATCTCGTTCGTGAAGATGATATATGTAGGTGGAGGGATTATAACAACCTTCATTTCCTGCAATGTGCATGTCATTTTACAGAAACCTGCAGTACATGTCATGAGGATGGCACAACATCGTCCAAGAGATTGGAAACCAAGAAGCTCATAAAAAAATTAAAAGAGAGCAACCCATATATTGAGGGGAATATATTCAAGAGTGTAGAAAATATAAATCTGGATACGGTAATTGAGTATAAAAAGAATGGTGTCAGACATAATTTTCTGGATACGTATCTGTCCGCTCGGGGCGAAACATAACAGGCAATCTTTTATCTGTTAATGGGGAAGAGAAGATCAGATGTCAAAGGAGGAATTCCAGGCAGGACAGGGAAATGTTGATGTGAAAAACCAATATTTGTAAACTTCGTGATCCAAGTTGCTTTTCCGATAGGGGCATGCTATACTGAATGAACAGGTACGATTCCTGCCGAAAATTGTCCGGCAGGAAAGTGTATAAAACAAAAAAGGGAGATTAGAAATCATGAAGAAAAAAATATTGGCACTTGTTCTGGCGTTTGCCTGTGTGGCAGGAGCATGCTCCGTGGAGACAGCAGTGCAGCAATCGAATACCATCGAGGCTGCGACAAAGAAAAAAGCGCCTTCACTCAGTAAAGTATATGCAGCAGTCAAGAAAGCGTATGGAGAGAATTACATTCCGAATATGCGTCTTTCCAAGGATGAGATCAAGGATCGCTATGGGATTTCAAGCAGCTGGTACAGTGGGGCCATCGCAGAGGTTCCGATGATCAGTACACATGCTGATGAGCTGGTTATCGTGAAGGCAAAAAATGACAGTGCAAAGAAGAAGATCAAGAGCGCTCTGGCAGCACATCAGAAGCGATTAAAGGAAGATACGTTTCAGTATCCTGCAAATCAGTTGAAGCTTCAGGCATCAAGAGTGTATGTGAAGGGTGATTATGTATGTTTCTTCGCACTGGGCACGATCAGCAATGCGCAATCGCAACAGTCTGACGAGAGCAAGGTGATCGAGGCGTACAAAGCTGAAAACGCGAAAGCGGTCAAAGCGATTCAGAAATTATATAAATAATAAAGGAGCATAGGACATGGAATTTAGCAGTCTGTTATTTTTGGTCCGCTTTCTGCCATGTGTGTTGCTCGTCTACTTTTTAGTACCAGGCTGCATGAAAAATACATGGAAAAACCTGGTACTATTTTTATTCAGTCTTCTCTTTTATGCCTGGGGAGAGCCGGTCTACATATGGCTGATGCTGTTTTCCACGGCAGTTGACTATATCAATGGGGGACTAACTGGATATTTTGTGGCGAGAGACAAGAGAGGTGCGGCAAAGGTATTCGTGGTGTTGTCGGTTGCGATCAATCTATCGCTTCTGGCGGTATTTAAATATGCGGGAAAATATGCCCTGCCGGTGGGCATTTCCTTTTACACGTTTCAGTCGATGTCTTACACCATCGATGTGTATCGGGGAAAGGCAAAGGCGGAGAAAAATCCACTCAATTTTGGCGCATATATTGCGGCATTTCCGCAGCTGATTGCGGGTCCGATCGTGCGTTTTTCGGACATCGCTGTGCAGCTTCGGGAACGAAAGAGCGATATTGACAAGATCCGTTATGGTGTGATCCGTTTTACGTGCGGACTCGGGAAAAAAGTCCTGCTGGCCAATCAGGCGGGAGAGATTTTTCATACGGTGACCGGCTACAATGCCGGACAGATGACGACATTGGCGGCGTGGTTTGGCATCCTGGCATTTATGTTTCAGATCTATTTTGATTTTTCCGGATATTCGGATATGGCGATCGGACTGATGTCAATCTTTGGCTTTTCCATTCCGGAAAATTTTCGTTATCCATATGAATCAAAGAGCATTACAGAGTTTTGGAGACGGTGGCATATTTCGCTGGGTACCTGGTTCAAGGAGTATCTCTATATTCCGCTGGGCGGTAGTCGAAGCGGCATGGCGCGCACGCTGCTGAATCTCTTTATTGTCTGGTTCTTAACCGGATTGTGGCATGGCGCGTCAGTCAACTTTGTACTTTGGGGCTTGTATTTTTGCTTTTTCCTGATCATGGAAAAAACATGGTTACTGAAGCTTTTGGAACGGCTGCCGAACTGGGTGTCCCATGTCTATGCGCTGGTTGTGATTTATTTTGGATGGCTGCTTTTTGCATGGGAGGATATCCCTTGGCATCGCCTGTATCTGAAAGCGATGGCGGGGGGCTCTGCAGCCGGATTTGTCAGCCGGGAGACACTGTATCTCATTGTCAGCAATGCAGCTTTGTTGATCATCGTGATCATCGGCTGTACGTCCTATCCGAAACGGATTGCCAAAACATTGACAAAAAGAGACGGAATCGGAACCGCACTGTTGCAGACGGTTTATGTAGCAGTGGTGATGGCAGGTTCCATTGCATATCTTGTGAACGGTACTTATAATCCGTTTTTGTACTTTCGCTTTTAAGGGGGCTTTATGAAACAGGTGAAAAAATGGCTGCCAATCCTGATGTTTGTCCTGATCATTTTCGGACTGACGGGATATGGGCTTGTCACAGAAGAAAAAACATATTCCGCTACGGAAAAACGAGAATTGCAGACGAGGCCAAAGGCGAAGAAAAAGACGATCAAAAACGGAAAATTCCAGAAAAAATATGAAACCTATTTAAGCGATCAGTTTCCGGGAAGAGATGAATGGGTAGCGCTTCAGACGAACATCAGCAGACTGTTCGGAAAAAAGGAGAGCAACGGCGTCTATTTCGGAAAGGATGATTATCTGCTGGAGCAATATGATGCGTCGGATTTTGATGAAGAACAGATGCAGACAAACATCGATGTACTGGTGGAATTTGTAAATCGCGTGGGTGAGCGTGCGGATGTAAAAGTGATGATGGTACCCACCAAAACATGGGTGATGCAGGAGAAACTGCCATTGTTTGCGCCAACGTATGACGAACAGATTTTTTATGATGCGCTGCATACGAAGCTTTCAGCTGTGGATGAGCAGACACTGATCCCGGTAGATCAGGTACTTTTTGCGCATCGCAATGAGGAGATCTACTATCGCACTGATCATCACTGGACGACGTGGGGAGCATGGTATGGTTACAGCGCCTATGCACAGGCTATGGGTATTTCTGCGGAACAGATACAGAAAAAATCGGATCTGCAGCTTGCAAGCAGCGACTTTTTGGGCACTACTTATGCAAAGGTTCATCAGGCAGCGAAGGCGGATGAGATCTCTGTCTATGAGCCTCAGACTCCGCTGGAAGTGATTTATAACATGGGAGAAAAAACGACGCAGTCTCTGTATGAGACAGAGTTTTTGGATACGGAGGATCAATACCGGGTATTTACCGGGGGAAACCAGGCTGTTATGGAGATTACCGGAGGGATACAAAATGGAAAAACGTTGCTGCTCATCAAGGATTCTTTCGCAAATTGTATGCTGCCGTTTCTGGTTGAGGATTTTGAAAAGGTGATCGTCGTAGACCTGCGGCAGCTTAATGTCGGATGCGATGCGCTGGTTGATATGTTTGCGCCTACGGACGTGCTTGTTTTGTATAACAGTGCCCAGTTTGTCAGGGATCGCGACTTTGCTGCAAAATGCAAGTGAGACACTGGAACAGATATTCCGCTGTGCGCGCGGATCATGGCTGTGGGCAGACGTTTTTGATGCGGTGGAAGAGATTTTTTAGTCGGAATGCGAGTGAAGGTTGAGAAAAAAACAGACCTATTGATCTTGAAAGGAGATAAGACTCCCACCTCTATAGGTGGCGAGTAAAACAAATTCATCTTGGTGGGAGTCCAATCTCCTTCCAAGATAAAGCCTCCGGCGGATTGCAGAGGTGCGCAGAAGAAGAATGTCATGCAAAG
>JALEJB010000184.1 GCA_022768825.1 Lachnospiraceae bacterium | reverse complement strand
GATGGAAGTTGTGATGGAACTGACGACAAAGATGACAGAAAAATTACAGAGAAAGGTTGGGTAGTTTTTTATGAAAAATTTGTTATTTGTAACCGAGACAAAGGGATACCTGATTCTCAGTTTAAAAGAAAAATTGCAGGGTAGTTACAATGTCATCACGGTTTCTGCCAAGGTGGATGAGATCAGCAAGATCAAGGAGCCGCTTTCTGCGATTCTGATCTACGGTGATGAGGATCTGCTTGCCAAAAGAGATAGCCTGACATACCTGAAGGATCGGGCGGCAGAAGATGATATTGCGGTTTTTGCCACAGGAGACGCAGATGAATTAAAAGAGATCGAAGGTGTCTTTATGTCACTTCTGCGAGGCGAATTTCTGCGTCCGTTGAATGTGAAGGAATTAGTCGATACGATGGATAATTATATCCAGAAGTTCGGATCTGACAATAAGAAAAAAATTCTGGTGGTTGACGACTCCGGAGCAATGCTTCGCAATGTCAAATCCTGGCTGGAGGATCATTATACGATCATCCTCGCCAATTCCGGCACGATGGCGATCAAATACCTGGCACTCAACCGACCGGATCTGGTTCTTCTGGATTATGAGATGCCGGTCATCAATGGCAAACAGGTGCTGGAGATGATCCGGTCAGAGAAGGAATTTGAGGATATACCGGTGATCTTTCTGACCAGTAAAGATGACAGGCAAAGCGTCATGGAAGTGATGTCGCTGAAGCCGGACGGCTATCTGCTCAAGACGATGGAGCCAGCAATGATTATCCAGACGATTGATGATTTCTTTGAGCGAAGAAAAGGACAGTAGGGGCATTTGGATGGATAAGGATAAGGAAAAGATGCGGATTGCAGTCCTCTCTTTTACCAGGGCGGGCAGTGAGAAAAACCGTGCCCTGTGCCGGATGCTGGATGAGCAGGGACATCGGATCTTCTGCTGGATGCCGGAACGGTTTCGATCGGGTGAGGGCTCCGGGGTACTGACCTGTGAGTCGGCAAAGGTTGCGTTGGAAGAACTGTTTTCTGTTGTGGATGCGTTGATTTTTATTGGAGCGTGCGGGATCGCGGTTCGCCTGATCGCGCCGTTTCTTGTCTCCAAGCTGACCGACCCGGCTGTACTGGTCATGGATGAGCAGGGGCAGTTTGTCATTCCTCTTTTGAGCGGTCATGTGGGCGGCGCCAATGCGCTGGCAACGGAGTTGGCACAGTGGATGAACGGGACTGTCGTTGTCACAACTGCAACCGATGTCTGTGGGAAGCCGGCGGTGGACGTATTTGCAAACGAGCACGATCTCGCGATCCTGCCTCAGGAGAAGGATCTGATCAAGCAACTGTCCTCCCGGGTGTTGGCGGATGAGCCGATCGGTGCTCTTGTGGAGCCGGATTGTGGATTCCTGATTGGGGAGGATGTGTCCCTTGCGCCGTTTGAAAAGACGCTGCACCTGCTTCCCAGAAATCTGATCGTAGGAATCGGATGCAAACGGGGAATGAGTGAGACTGCACTGGAGACATTTGTCAAAGAGCAGCTGAGAACCTGTGGAAAAAGCGCGTATCAGATCTATGCGATCGCATCCATTTCCCTGAAGCAGGATGAAAAGGGGTTGTTGGAGCTTGCAAGAAAACTGGGAACCCGGTTTTGGACGTTTCCGGCTGAAGAATTAGAGAAGCAACAGGGTATGTTCCATGATTCTGATTTTGTCCGGGATCAGGTGGGTGTCGGTAATGTGTGTGAGCGTGCCGCCATGGCAGCAGCGAAAAAGGCCGGATTTGCGGATGAGAAGATGCGTTTTGAAGAGATTTGCCGGCTGGCAAAGGTATCAGACAGTGGGATGACCCTTGCTGTGGTGAGTATCTGAAAAAATTTTTTTGAAAAATTGCATCTTTTTACCAGCGAAAGATGTCTAATGATTAGATAATAGAGACAGGATGCCGTAAGAAGGAGGATTTGAGTCATGGAAGAGAGAGAAAAAAATAAAAAGAAAAGAATTGCCCTGACTGTGGCAGGCGTGTTGACGTTTGCGCTGATCGCAGGAGGAATGGGTGTGGGAATCGCCTCCCTTGTGCGCAGTGAGATGCAGAGTGCAAAGGTGAATACCTTTATCGCATATCAGATGGAGAAGGATGCCGAGGCGCAAAAACAGGAAAATGAATATATCGAAGATGGCTTTAAAGTCGGTGGAAATTATGAGATCAAGAGCACCACGCACATCTCGGATGCGTATAAAAATGGAGATCCGTCTGCGCTCAGTGCCGAAGACAAAGAAACCTATGATCTGGCCAGTGAAGTGATCGCTAAGGTCATCAAAGAAGGCATGAGCGATTATGAAAAAGAGGTGGCAATCTACGACTGGATGTTTGACAATATCGGACAGGGGATGAGTACCACGATCCAAATGCCGGGTCAGAATGCCAACGCCTATACCCCGCATGATGTGCTGACATCAAAGAATGCGGTTTGTGTCGGATATGCCACAACCTTTCGTCTTTTTATGAATATGCTTGACATGGATGTGCATATCGTACATAACGATTACCATTCCTGGGATGAGGTGAAATTGGACGACGGTGAGTGGTATCAGGTCGATATCTACACAGATGTATCCTCCAGAGTCAGATATCGCAATTTTAATATGACAGATGACATCGCAAGAACCGGTCATGACTGGGACGGATCCGGACTTCCGGAAGCGAAGGGAATCAAGTACAGCTATGCGCTGCAAAATGCGAAAAAAGCCAAGGATCTGTTTGAGATTCCGGCGAAGATCAAGGATCTGGTGGACAAAAATAAAAGTGATGCATTGTATTTCAGCTTTCCAAAGAAATTTACGGAGGCAGACATTGCGCTGGCCAATACGATGATCAGTCAGTGTCAGCAAAATTTGTATGCACTGGAAAATGGCGGTTCCTGTGATCTGTCGGCAGCCTTTTATCCGGACGAAAATGATAGCTTCGTACTGGCGATTTATGTGACCAATTATACCAGCAATCAGAATCAGTCAGAGAAGGCGGATGAAAAAGATGTGGAAAAGATGACAGCGACGATCAACGAGGTATTTGGTGTCAGTGCGGGAGAAGCTGTGCCGGGTGACGGCGGAGTCGTGCCGGAAAATCCGATGCCGAAGGATGGAGGAGTCGTGCCGGAAAAACCGGTGTTGACGAAGGATGCGGCAAACGTGATTGTGACAGAAGAAGGAAAAGGAGTAGTCGAAGATGGTGCGACAGAGTATATTCAGAAATAAAACAAAGCTGGTTTGTATCCTGTGCATGATGGCAGTTGTGATGCTGACAGCATGTGGCAGTGGAGATACGGGTGAGGCGCAGGCAGTCTGCAAGTATGATCTGCAGACGTTGGGCGATCGTATGGTGAGTGTGGATACGACGCTTCCGGCGATGAAAACAGTCAGCAGTGAAGGGGACAATGCTGAGTTGAAATTTGCGGTGTTGTCCGATCTGGATTACGGACTGATAGATGGCTATTATTATGCCTATGCAGAGGATGGAAGCGCACCGGAGATCGCGGTGATCTGTTTGAAAAAAAGTACGGACGCTGCAAAGCTGATGGAGTCGCTCAAGAAACATCTGTCTGATCGCAAGGGGACGATGAGCGAGTATGCGCCGGATCAGGTGGAACTTGTGGAGAAAGCAGTGGTGACGAATCAGGGCGCATACGTCACGATGATCGTCAGTGAGAAAAACGGATTGGTACAGAAGGAGTTCAAGGATGCTTTTTAGCAGTATGATTTTTCTGTGTGGATTTTTGCCGGTTGTATTGATGGTATACTACCTCATCAGCCGGCGACAGTGGCTTGCTAATTTATGGCTGTTTTTAGCAAGCCTTTTTTTCTATGCATGGGGAGAACCGCGTTATATTTTCATCATGCTTTTTTCGACCGTATTTGATTATTGCAACGGACAATTGATTGGCGTATTTCGGAAACGGGAAAAGCCTCTGGCGGCAAAGCTGGTATTACTCCTATCGGTTGTGGGAAATCTGGGGATACTGGGATTTTTTAAATATACCGATTTTGTCATCGGATCGATCAATTCCCTGACGGGAAGCGGGATTGGACTTTTGGAACTGACGCTTCCCATCGGAATCTCCTTTTATACGTTTCAGACGATGTCGTACACGATTGATGTGTACCGGGGCGAGGTAATGCCGCAGCGAAATATTATAAATTTTGGCATGTATGTCTGTCTCTTTCCGCAGCTCATCGCAGGACCCATCGTGCGTTATCGGGATGTGGAGCAGCAGATTACAGGCAGAAGGCTGGACTGGGAGAGCGTAGAGGCGGGACTTATGCGTTTTCTCATCGGACTTGCGAAAAAGGTGCTGTTGGCAAATCAGGTAGGTGAAATCTATGAGAGGATCTCCGGGCTGGGTGGAGAACTCAGTACCGGACTGGCGTGGCTTGGTGCGATCTGTTATACGTTTCAGATCTATTTTGATTTCTCCGGCTATTCGGATATGGCGATCGGTCTTGGGCGGATGTTTGGTTTTCATTTCCCGGAGAACTTTGATCATCCGTATGAATCGAGGAGTGTAACTGAGTTTTGGCGCAGATGGCACATGACCTTATCGGGCTGGTTTCGCGATTATGTGTATATTCCGCTTGGCGGAAACCGCAAAGGCTTGCCGAGGCAGATTTTCAATTTACTCATCGTATGGTTTCTGACCGGTCTGTGGCATGGTGCCGGGTGGAATTTTGTGCTCTGGGGACTGTATTATTTTGTATTTCTGGTGCTGGAAAAAGTAGTGCTTGGCAAGGTGCTTGGACGATTGCCTGTGATATTGCAGCACCTGTATACGATGTTTGTTGTCGTGATCGGATGGGTGCTGTTTGCCATGGACGATTTTGAGCAATTAAAACGGTATGTTCTGGCGATGTTCGGCGTGGGTGTCAGGATTACCAGTGACTTCACACTTTACGAGTGGAGAAGTCTGGCATGCTTTCTGGTCCTGCTCATGGTTGCTGCAACGAGCATTCCGGCAAGGGTTGCAAAGCAGGTATGCTCCGAAAAATGGCAGAAGATTTTCGGAAGGATCGTGACGATCATACTTCTGTTTTTGTCAGTGGCATTTCTGGTGAGCGGAAGCTACAATCCGTTTTTGTACTTTCGCTTTTAGGTGCAATGACACCACCTGAGGGAGAGGTTTATGAAGAAATTAGGTACAAAATGTTATGTCATAGTATTGTTTGCGTTTTTGGCGTTTGGCGGGTTATCGCTGGTCTTTGGTAAACCGAGAGAATTTTCGCAGAATGAAAACCGGTATCTGCAAAAGCGACCTGAGATTACCATGGAAGGGATTTTGTCCGCGCAGGTGCAAAAGGAGATGGAAAGCTATGCCTGCGATCAACTGATCGGAAGGGATGCGTGGATGGCGGTTGCGACAAATACGAAACGGCTCATCAACCGCAATGAGATCAACGGTGTGTATCTGGGAAAAGACGGCCATTTGTTTCAACGGCTTTCCGATAATCAGGTGAGCTATGACAATTATGAGAAAAATATTCAGCTGCTGCGGGATTTCGGAGACAATCATGGAATTGGGGTCTCGTTTTTACTGGTGCCGGATGCCGCCATCGTGCTGCAGGATGATCTGCCGAAGGGGGCATTGGTGTTTGATGCGGATGCATACTATGCGTCCGGGGAGGTGACGGATCTGCGAGAGCCGCTTCAGGAAGCACTTTCATCCGGCATGGATCCCTATTTTTGGACGGATCATCACTGGAATACGGACGGTGCCTATATCGGAGCAAAAGTCTATTTAAGCAGCAGACAGGAGACGGTGTTACCGCAGGATGCATATGGACTGACAAGGGTCAGTGACGATTTTTACGGTACGACTTATTCGAAGGTCGCAGGACTTTGCGGAGTGCGGGCGGATGAGCTGCGACTGCCGACAGAACTGCCAAAGCATCTTACGGTGCAGACCCGGGGGCGGGCGGATTCTGTCGCCCTGTCCGAAAATTCCGGCACAGATTCTGCCATTTGGTCGGATTCCTTGCAGGCGTTGGAGAAAGCCGGTATCTATGACCTGTCAAAGCTGACGGGAAAGGATCAATACGCCGTTTATTTTGGAGGAAATTACGGTTGGCTGAAGATCTCCAATCCTGACCCAAAGGCAGCGGGAAAACACTTGCTGATCCTGAAGGATTCCTTTGCAAACAGCATGGTAGTGTATCTCCTGCCCTATTATGAGACCATCACGATGGTGGATCTGCGATATTTTAATGGCTCCTTTGCGCAGGTGACGGAGGCGTGTGATCCGACGGAGCTGCTTGTATTGTATGAACTGACGAATTTTGCGGACGAAAAGAATCTGTACAAAATTTTAGAATAATTTTTGAAAAAAAGTGTAGGGTTTTGGAAAAATTTGCGTTTTTATCTTGGAAGGAGATAAGACTCCCACCTCTATAGGTGGCGAGTAAAACAAATTCGTCTTGGTGGGAGTCCAATCTCCTTCCAAGATAAAGCCTCCGGCGGATTGCAGAGGTGCGCAGAAGAAGAATGTCATGCAAAGCATGACGCGCACCTCGCAGCAAGTACGCCAAGGCGTACTTGAACCAAATGATCCTTGTCCTTGCGGAAGCGGTAAAAAGTTTAAAAAATGTTGTGGAAGAAAATGATGTTAGAACAGAACAGGAGAAAGAACATGGGAGGACATGTTTACTTTGTGCGTCATGGACAAACGGTTTGGAATGTAGAAAATAAGATCTGCGGCGCAACGGATATTGAGTTGACGGAGTTGGGACATAAGCAGGCAATCGAGACCGGTAAGAAGATACTGGAAGAAGGGATCCAAGCAGACGAGATCCTTTACTCCCCGCTCATCCGGGCATCAGAGACTGCAAGACATATCTCTGAGATTACCGGTATTCCCATGCGTATGGAACCGCGCTTAAAGGAGCAAAATTTCGGTAAGTGGGAGTCCACACCCAGAGATGGTGCTGATTTTCAAAAGGCAAAAGAGGAGTTTGTCTGTCGCTATGAGGGTGGAGAGTCTATGCTTCAGCTCGCCCAGCGTATATACAATTTGCTG
>JALEJB010000147.1 GCA_022768825.1 Lachnospiraceae bacterium | reverse complement strand
TTGCATGACATTCTTCTTCTGCGCACCTCTGCAATCCGCCGGAGGCTTTATCTTGGAAGGAGATTGGACTCCCACCAAGATGAATTTGTTTTACTCGCCACCTATAGAGGTGGGAGTCTTATCTCCTTTCAAGATAAAAATTGACGGATCACATCCGGATTGCTTGGATAGTACAGATGCGGAAATCCTGCCAGCAGCGTTGCGCTCCTGTGCATACACTCCCAGGCTCTGTCCTGATACGGTTTTCTTGCGATAAACGCACGCCCGTTATCGGTTGTATCGAAGTAATGAAATTCATGACCGCGGATCAAAGGCTTCGCATCGTCATCTTCCAGCTCGATATATCCGAAGCGTCCTAAACGTCCCGTCCAAAAACCGTCTGCGTCGATCAGTCCAACCATAGGATACATACTGTCGTCTGCCAATGTCAAGGTCTTCATCAGATATAAAAAGCCACCGCATTCCGCCAGTACTTTTCCGCCTGCCTGCGCAAACCGAAGGATGCTCTCGCGCATGGAGACATTTTCTGAAAGCTGCTTTGCATAATTTTCCGGATAACCGCCGGGAAGCAGCAGCGCATCGGCCTGAACCGGAAGCTTCTCATCGTGAAGGGGCGAGAAGAAAACGAGCCTGCCAAAAGCGCGAAGTACATTTAAATTGTCCTCGTACAGAAAACAAAACGCCTCGTCTCTTGCCACTGCGATCGTAGTATGCCGGTCTGTCTGTGGAAGCTGCGACAATGCTGCAAAGTCGTATTCCATATCCGGCAGCTCAGGTGCCGCCTGCGCCAGTGAGAGAAGTCCGTCCACGTCCACGCTCTCTACGATCTGATCCGATAACCGCTCCAGTCGCTTTCTGAAATCAGCAAGCTCTCCCGGCAGCTGAAGTCCTAAATACCGGCTCTCAATTGCTGCCGCATCCATCTGCGGAAGAAACCCATATACCCGGATATGCAATTCCTCTTCCACCATCGGTTTGAGTTTCTCATAGGTCATCGCAGAAATGCGATTGAAGATTACACCTTTGATCTGACTCGGCTGATCAAATTCCAGAAAGCCTTTCAAAAGTGCCAGAAGAGAACGCCCCATTCCCTTGGCATCCACGATCAGAACCGTATCCGCCTGCAATGTCCTCGCTACATCAAAGGTTGATGCCTGCGTCGTCGTCATCGATGCCCCATCAAAATATCCCATGACACCCTCGATGATGGAAATGTCCCCATGCTTTGCCCCATGCGAAAACAATCTAAGCGTCGTCTCTTTATCCGTAAAAAACGTATCCAGATTTTTTGACGGAATATCCAGCACTCTGCTGTGATACATCGGATCGATAAAATCCGGCCCGCACTTAAAGGAGCAGGGGGTTCTATTCTTTTTTTGCAGGGCGCGCAAAAGCCCCATGGTAAACATCGTCTTTCCGCTACCGCTTTTTGGTGCCGCGATCACCAGTCTCGGATATCTCATGTCCTGCTCCTGTAAATGTAAAAATATAAATCGGATTCTGTGCTGTCATAAGCGCATAGTCTCCAACCGCTTTTGCCTTGGAAACCTGCAAGGAACAGATGTCAATGTCTCTGACCGGAAGCTCCTTCAGCAGCGCATTGCATTCCGCCACGGTCTCCAACGTAATCGCATCCGCCACAATACGAATGTGCGGATTTTTTTCCAGCAAAAGCTGCACAATTTCTTTCAGATGACCGGATGAGCCTCCGATAAACGCATGGGTCGGAGATTCTAAGTCCTCCAATGCCTCCGGTGCCGTTCCTTCCACGATGCGGACCTGTTCGCCTGCATGGGTGCGTGCGTTTTGACGCAGCACTTCCAGTGCCTGCGGCTTTTTTTCGATCGCATAGATTTTTCCGGTGGTCACATACTTTGCCAGATCCATCGTCACCGCCCCGGTGCCTGCCCCGATGTCATAGACAATCGCATCCGTTTGCAGGCGAAGCTTGGACAACACGATGCTTCGCACCTCTTCCTTGGTCATCGGTACACGCTCTGCGCGCGCAAAGGACGCATCCGACAGATTGCCTGTCACCGTCCTGTCATAATCCGGATTTTCAAAAATCGCCACGCACAAGTCATGCTTTGGCAATTTCTGTCCGGCGAGCTCTGACACCGTCCCGATCACGATCTGCTGGGATTCGTATCCCAGATCAAAGCCCAGATAAATTTTCACGTCCATCCTGCGATCAAGAAGCTCTTGATAGATATCCGGCAACTCCGTTCCATCGGACAACAGGGCAAAGGTGCGAAAGTGTGTTTTGATCTGGGCCAGTAAATGACACTCCCGCCCATGATTGCTGACCAGATGCAATTCCTGCCAAGGCAAATTGACTTTTGCCGCAAATTCCACAACCGATGAGATCCCGCAAATACGCACTACCTCGTACCCTGCCGCTTCCAGTTTCTCCTGCAGGGATGCGGCGGCACTGTAAAAGCCCACATCCCCGGATAAAGCCACAGCGATCTTTCTTGGCGATCTGTTTTCCTCTAAATAATCTAAAATGTGATCTGCCCGGTACTCTTCGATAAATAGCGCCGAAAATCCTGAAACTGTTTTTCGCATCCGCCCCGCGCCAAAGATCACCTGCGCCTGCTCCAATGCCCGGTGCGCTTCGATCGTCATTTTCAATTGGCTGCCCATACCAATGCCGATCAAATACACCGTTCTCGTCCGGTTGTCGCTCGACGCTCCCGCATCCATTTCCGGCACGCCAAGCTTGTGACACAGGCTTTGCAAAGATGCTCCGGTTTCGTCCGGACGACGGATGATGATGACTTTCATCCCAAGCTTTGCTGCCGCCGCAACTTTTTCTGAAAACCCACCTCTGCTCCCGGATTCCTTTGTCACCAGAATGCGGGCATCCGTACTTTGATACATGGCAAGATTCAGTTCCTCGGAAAAGGGGCCTTGCATGCAGATCAGTTGTTTTCCCTGTAAACCGATCTGCGCACAGACCTCTACCGATTCTCTTGTAGACAGCACTCTGGCATAAATACGCGAAAAATCTGAAATCTGCCCGGTAAATTCTCTCAGCTGTTTACTTCCGATGGTGAGGAAAATGTTCCCGCAAAGCTGCTGCGCAAGCTGCGCCGCTTCCGTCACGGAGTCCACCTCAAAGCAATTCGTTTCATCGGTCTGTTCGGACAAGTCCCGAAGCAGTCGATGCATCGGCATGCCAAGCTCATCGCAGACCTGTCTGATATTTTCCGATACCTCCACAGCAAAGGGATGCGTCGCATCGACGACTACGTCCGGTCGGATCTCACCGAGCCACATATGCATCTTTTGCCGATCCATACGTCCACACTGAATGTGCAAGCCCTCTTGTGGTAAGATTTTTGCGCCGTAATCGGTTGCCACGGAGATATAGACTTCCCTATTCTGTTTTGCCAAATGCTCTGCGAGAATTCGTCCTTCACTTGTTCCCGCAAATACTGCGATCCGCTTCATCTTTCCTACCTGTCCATCATTTTTTGTTCATATCCCCGTGGGGTCACCATCTTTTGACCAATCTGTCTCGTCTGGCTGTTGCCGATAAATACCGTGGTAAACATATTCACCTGTCGGTTCTGCAATTCCTCCAGCGTACAGATCAAGGCCTGCTGCCCCTCGCGTCCGATATTTTCCACGTATCCGCAGACCGTGTCCCCGGACTGATACTGCCGGATGATCTGACAGGCCCTGCTTAGATAATCGCTTCGCTTTTTACTGGAAGGATTGTATAACACGATGACAAAATCCGCCTGCGCTGCCAGCTTCAGTCTTTTTTCAATCTTCTCCCAGGGTGTCATGAGGTCGCTTAAACTGATGACAGCAAAATCGTGCACCAGCGGCGCGCCAAGTACCGCCGCACCGGAAAGCGCAGCCGTCACCCCGGCGATGACCTCCACTTCCACTTCCGGAAAAGCTTCCCCCAGTTCCAGAATCAATCCCGACATCCCATAGACACCGGCATCCCCGCTGCAGATCATGGCCACCGTGCGTCCCTGTGCGGCATACAAAAAAGCCTGCTTGCAGCGATCGATCTCCTGCGTCATGGGTGTGGTAAAATATTCTTT
>JALEJB010000144.1 GCA_022768825.1 Lachnospiraceae bacterium | reverse complement strand
CATTTTTTCTAAAAGAATGCTATAATACAAATAATTGGCGTACAATTCGTATTTTGACACCGGGAGAAGAACATGAGATATAAAAAAGAAGTATACCAGTCAATTACAATGGTGATGCAGTTCGGGATCAATATGCTTGTTCCGATCTTTGCCTGTACCTGGTTTGGTTACTGGCTTGGAGAGAAGGTCGCGGCAGACTGGCTCGCCATCCCGTTCTTTTTTGTAGGGGCACTGGCCGGTGGGCGAAATATATTTGTAATGGCAAAGAAAATATATCAACCGCACAATCATAATAAGGAAAAGACAGATGCTAAAAAGACTCAATGAGGCATTGCCCGGATTACTTTTGGGAATAATTGTATATGGGATGATCTTGCAGCTCGTGGGAGTCTGGTTTGTGGATGATAAGCTTCACTATTCAAGTGGACTTTGGATCGGAATCGGCTGTGCGATCTTTATGGCGATCCATATGGCAGTTGCCATTGAAGACGCAGTCTCCATCGGCAGTGAGAACGGAGCAAAGCGCAAGGTGATCACGGCATCCCTGATTCGCTATATCATCGTCGTCATCGTCTTTTTTGCAATGATGTATTTCAAACTGGGTATGCTGATCCCTGCATTTCTCGGAATCATGGGACTCAAATTTTCCGCATACCTGCAGCCTTTTGTAAGCAAAGGACTGCGAAAAAAAACAGATCAAAATGGCGGCATGTCAGAAACTGACGAAGATCATTTGATGAACGAAAACTGAAAATAGGAGGTGAGAGCTTGGAACAAGGAATTTTATTGGCAGCCGATTCAGAAGTCGACTTTATGATCCATGGACTGTTTTCTTATGAGATATTTGGACAGACTGTCTGGATCACAACAAGCCATGTGTGTATTCTGCTTGTCATGCTGCTTTTGGTCGGATTTGCTTATGCGGCAAACCGTAAGATCAAAAAAGCAACAGATGTACCGGATACATTCCAGAATATCGTGGAACTGGTCGTAGAAAGCTTAGACCGCATGGTGGAAAACGTCATGGGCTCCAATGCGAAATATTTTGCGAACTATGTGGGAACGATCTTTTGTTTCATCCTGCTAAGCAATATTTCCGGTCTGTTGGGACTTCGACCGCCGACAGCAGATTATGGAACCACGTTGGCTTTGGCATTGATGACCTTTAGTATCATCACGTTCCAGAAATTTAAGCACCAGCATGTTTCCGGTGTGATCAAAGGGCTATGTGATCCGTGGCCATTCTGGGCGCCGATCAATCTGATCGGAGATGTGGCGATCCCGGTATCGATGTCACTTCGTTTGTTTGCCAATGTGCTTTCCGGAGTGGTAATTGAGGCATTGGTTTATACTTTGCTTTCAAAGATCGCCTTGTTTTGGCCGGCATTTTTACATGTATACTTTGACTTGTTCTCAGGAGCAATTCAGACATATGTATTCTGTATGCTGACTATGACGTATGTAAATCAGGCCATCGAAGATGGTGAATTTTAAGGGTTCAAAAATTGTACCCAGTTTTCAAAGAAAACTGGATATGTAGCCCGAGCGCTTTGTGAAACAAATATGTATGCGCGAGGGTTCAAGAATGTAATCAGGAGGACGAAAAAATGGAAAACTTTACAGGAACAGATTTTATTTTAGGTTGCTCAGCAATCGGCGCAGGTTTAGCAGTTATCGCCGGTATCGGACCTGGAATCGGACAGGGTATCGCAGCAGGACACGGTGCATCTGCGGTTGGACGTAATCCGGGAGCAAAATCAGATATCACCTCTACCATGTTACTGGGACAGGCGGTAGCAGAGACAACCGGTCTGTATGGTCTGGTTGTTGCCTTACTGTTATTATTCGTAAAGCCATTGGCAAAATAATTGCAGGAAGCGAAAACATCATAATAACAGGAGAGGAGGTAACACTTCTAGGATATGGAACGACTATTTGACCTGGACATGCAGCTGGTTCATGATACCGTGCTTTTGGCACTCGCAGTATTTCTGCTGTTTTTGGCAATGTCCTATCTTTTGTTCAATCCGGTACGCCAGATGCTGGAGGATCGAAAAAAAAGGATCCAGACCGATCTGGACACGGCGCAGTCCGATAAAGCGGATGCAGCCGAGCTAAAGGCTCAGTATGAGAGCAAACTGAAAGAGATTGACAAGGAAGCAGAAGCAATTCTCACGGAAGCGAGAAAGAAAGCACTGCAAAATGAGACAAAGATCGTCGACGAGGCAAAGGAAGAAGCAAGACGTATCATTGCCAGAGCAAATGAAGAGGCCGCTCTTGAGAAGAAGCGCGTAGCGGATGAAATGAAACAGGAGATGGTAAAGGTTGCCGCAATGATGGCTGCAAAGGTTGTCAGCGCCAACATTGATACGACCATCCAGAACCAGCTTGTGGACGAGACATTAAAGGAAATGGGTGATTCGACATGGCGAAGCTAGTATCTAAGACATACGGTGATGCATTGTTCGAATTAGCAGTGGAATCCAATCAGACGGATGTATATTTGGAGGAAGCAAAGATGGTTTCTTCTATATTAGAGAAGAACGATGAGCTGAATCGACTGATGAATCATCCGAAAATTGTAAAAGAAGAAAAAATAAAGATTGTCGAGCGCATTTTTAAGGGACGCATCAGCGACGAGCTGACGGGACTTTTATGTATGCTTGTGGAAAAAGACCACTATAAAGAGACAGTCAGCGTCTTGGATTATCTCATATCCGAGATCAAGGAATATAAGCAGATCGGAACTGCTTACGTCATTTCGGCAATGCCGCTCAATGAGATCCAGAAATCAAACATTGTAGACAAATTGCTCGAGACCACGGATTATGTGAAATTTGAGATGAATTATGAGGTAGATCCTTCCTTAATCGGAGGAATGATCATCCGTATCAAGGACCGGGTGGTAGACAGCAGCATCAAGACAAAGCTGGCATCACTCAGTTTGGAATTATCAAAAATACAGTTGAAAGTAGGTGAGTATTCTCCATGAACTTAAAGCCAGAAGAGATCAGTTCGGTAATCAAGGAACAGATTCAGCGCTATGCATCGACTCTGGAAGTAGCAGATGTAGGAACTGTCATCCAGGTAGCGGACGGAATTGCCAGAATACACGGACTTGAGAATGCAATGCAGGGTGAGCTGTTAGAGTTCCCGGGCGATGTTTATGGAATGGTATTGAACCTTGAGGAAGATAATGTTGGTGCCGTATTACTCGGAGCCACCAAGAATATCAATGAGGGAGATACCGTAAAAACGACCGGAAGGGTAGTTGAGGTTCCGGTTGGAGATGCCCTGATCGGACGTGTCGTAAACGCGCTCGGTCAGCCAATTGATGGCAAGGGACCAATCCAGACAGACAAATATCGCCAGATTGAGCGAGTGGCAAGCGGAGTTATCTCGAGAAAATCCGTAGATACTCCATTACAGACCGGTATCAAAGCGATCGATTCCATGATCCCGATCGGACGCGGACAAAGAGAGCTGATCATCGGAGACCGTCAGACAGGAAAGACAGCGATCGCCATCGATACGATCATCAACCAAAAGGGTCAGGGGGTCAAATGTATCTACGTAGCGATCGGACAGAAGGCATCGACCGTAGCATCCATCGTAAAGACTCTGGAAGAATTCGGTGCAATGTCTTATACCACGGTAGTAGCTTCTACCGCCAGTGAGCTGGCACCGTTGCAGTATATCGCACCGTACGCAGGATGCGCCATCGGTGAGGAATGGATGGAAAACGGAGAGGACGTTCTCGTCGTCTATGACGACCTGAGCAAGCATGCGACCGCATACCGTACCCTCTCATTGCTCCTTCGCAGACCACCAGGACGTGAAGCATATCCGGGTGATGTCTTCTACCTGCATTCGAGACTTTTGGAGCGTGCAGCGAGACTTTCCGACAAATTAGGCGGCGGATCGCTGACTGCGTTACCGATCATTGAGACACAGGCAGGCGACGTATCGGCATACATCCCGACCAATGTCATTTCCATCACAGATGGTCAGATCTATCTGGAGACAGAGATGTTCAACGCAGGCTTCCGTCCGGCGATCAATGCGGGACTTTCCGTATCGCGTGTTGGAGGATCGGCACAGATCAAAGCAATGAAAAAGATCGCGGCACCGATTCGTGTGGAGCTGGCACAATACCGTGAGCTGGCAGCTTTTGCCCAGTTTGGTTCCGAGCTGGATGCAGATACGACAGAGAAGCTGGCACAGGGTGCCCGTATCCAGCAGATGCTCAAACAGCCGCAGTATCAACCGATGCCGGTAGAGAATCAGATCATGATCATTTATGCGGCAACGAACAAATATTTACTCGACATTGAGGTAGAGGATATCCTTCGTTTTGAGCAGGAACTGTTAGAGCTGGTTGCTACCAAGTATCCGGAGATTGGCGAGAGTATTCGTACCAACAAGGTGCTTGACGAGGAGACGGAGCAGAAGCTCATTGCGGCAATCGAACAGTGCAAGAAGACTTTTCAGTAGAGATAGGCGGTGACAGATTATGGCTTCTATGCGAGACATAAAGCGAAGAAAAAGCAGTATTCAAAGTACGCAGCAAATCACCAAAGCCATGAAATTAGTTTCTACCGTAAAGCTTCAGAAGGCCAAGCTGCATGCAGAGCAGACCGGTCCGTACTTTAACCATATGTATCAGACGGTGACATCCATCCTGGCCAGATCCGGAAGCATCAATCATCCGTATCTGCAAAAAGGGCAGTCGGATAAGATCGCAGTTGTAGTGATCACTTCCAACCGGGGACTGGCAGGAGGATATAACTCCAATGTGACGAAGCTCATATTGAACAATGAAGATCTTCTTCCAAAGGACCGGGTAGAGATCTACGGTATCGGTCATAAAGGTTTGGAGACGCTTGCGCGCAGAGGTTATCAGATCAAAGAGGATCACTCCCAGATCATGGACAATCCGACCTATGCAGATGCGGCAGCCGTATGTGAGCGCGTGTTAAAGGAGTTTACGGACGGACAGATCGGGGAGATCTATCTGGCGTATACGCATTTTAAAAACACCGTCAGTCATGAGCCGAAGCTGTTGAAGCTCCTTCCGGTTGAATTTTCAGAGGAAGAGCTGTCACAGGCAGACAGCCGTCTGATCATGAACTATGAGCCAAATGAATCCGAAGCATTGGATCTGATCATCCCCAAATATGTCACCAGTATTTTCTATGGTGCGTTGGTGGAAGCATTAGCCAGTGAGAACGGTGCCAGAATGCAGGCAATGGATTCAGCAACCAGCAATGCGGAAGACATGATAAGTGATTTGTCTTTGAAATACAATCGTGCGCGTCAGAGCTCAATTACTCAGGAATTGACCGAGATCATAGCCGGCGCGGAAGCGATCAGTTAAAATATTAAAAAAGGAGTGATAAGAAAAGATGGCAGAAAATATAGGAAAAATCACTCAGATCATAGGTGCGGTATTGGATATCAAGTTTCCGGAGGGACATATTCCGGAGATCAACGAAGCGATCGAGATCACTCGTTCAAACGGCGAGCGACTCGTTGTCGAGGTCGCATCGCATCTGGGTGACGACACCGTAAAATGTATTGCCATGGGACCAACGGACGGACTTGTTCGCGGTATGGATGCAAAGGCAACCGGCGCAGCGATCAAGGTTCCGGTTGGAGAGAACACCTTAGGACGTATTTTCAATGTCCTTGGTGAGGCAATCGACGAACAGCCGGCTCCGACCGATGTGGAATACATGCCGATTCACAGACCGGCTCCAAGCTTTGAAGAGCAGGCGACATCTTCCGAGATGTTAGAGACCGGAATCAAGGTCGTAGACCTGCTTTGCCCCTATCAGAAGGGTGGAAAGATCGGTCTGTTCGGTGGAGCGGGAGTAGGAAAAACGGTATTGATCCAGGAGCTGATCCACAATATCGCAACCGAGCACGGCGGATATTCCGTATTTACCGGTGTCGGCGAGCGTACCCGTGAAGGAAACGATCTGTACTACGAGATGAAGGAATCCGGCGTTATTGATAAGACGACAATGGTATTCGGTCAGATGAACGAGCCGCCGGGAGCCCGTATGAGAGTTGGATTAACAGGACTTACAATGGCAGAGTATTTCCGTGATCAGGGTGGAAAGGACGTTCTGTTATTCATTGACAACATTTTCCGTTTCACACAGGCAGGATCAGAGGTATCCGCATTGCTTGGACGTATGCCTTCCGCAGTAGGATATCAGCCGACACTTCAGACGGAGATGGGTGCGCTGCAGGAGCGTATTACTTCCACCAAGAACGGTTCCATTACATCCGTTCAGGCAGTATATGTACCGGCAGACGATTTAACCGACCCGGCTCCGGCAACTACCTTTGCACATCTGGACGCGACAACTGTATTGGAGCGTTCCATCGCAGAGCTTGGTATTTATCCGGCAGTCGATCCACTGGCAAGTACTTCACGCATTCTCGACCCGCGTATTGTCGGAAAAGAGCATTTTGAAGTTGCCCGTGGAGTACAGGAGATTCTTCAGAAATACAAAGAGCTTCAGGATATCATCGCGATTCTCGGTATGGATGAGTTGTCAGAGGAAGACAAGCTGGTCGTAAGCCGTGCGAGAAAAGTACAGCGTTTCCTGTCACAGCCGTTCTTTGTAGCCGGTCAGTTTACCGGACTGGAAGGAAAATATGTGCCGATCGCTGAGACGATCCGGGGATTCAAAGAGATTCTTGAGGGTAAACACGATGACGTGCCGGAGAGTTACTTCCTAAATGCAGGCTCCATTGATGAAGTACGTGCCCGTATGAAATAGGTCGATACAGACAAACGGAGTGGCACAACCATTAAGGAGGACTCGTATGGCAGAAGAAAGCAGGAATTTTCAGGTAGAGATCATCACTCCGGAGCGCATCTTTTACACAGGTGAAGCATCTATGATCGAGTTCACCTCTGTGGAAGGCGAGATGGGAGTATACAAAAATCACATTCCGCTCACAACGGTACTTGCGCCGGGAATCGTCACCATCACAGAGGATGGCGGGCAAAAAAAGGCAGCAGTCCATGCAGGATTTGCAGAGATCCTTGGCGACAAGGTAACGCTTCTGGCAGAGATTGCAGAGTGGCCGGATGAGATCGATTTCGATCGTGCCGAGGCGGCAAGAGAGCGTGCAAAAGCACGGATCGAAAACAAACAGGATAGTGGTATTGACATGATTCGCGCGGAGCTGGCACTTCGCAAGGCACTGGTGCGGATCAGTCTGAAATAGGGCAAAGATGTCGGATGGAGAGATTCATCCGGCATTTTTGTTAAAAAAAGGAATATACTGTCGAAAGAAACTTCGAAAAAAAGGTGGGATTTTGGAATTAAACGTGATAGAATAGCACATGTGGTAAATGCCACAAATAAAATGAGGTAGGAAAGTTATTGAGAGAGAAGTTAGGATTGCAAAAACTGACAAATGAGATTTCAATCGGACGGTTTCGCAGCATGATCGATCCCGTGCTGATTTCCAAGACCCATGCGGTGTCAGGAAAGCTGTCGATTGCAAGCGAATTGGAGAAATACGATACGATAGGAACCGATCTGGTTGCGGTGTGCTTAAATGATCTGGTCGCGGCAGGAGCAAAGCCTTTATTTTTCTATGACACGATCTCCTGTGCCAGACCGAAAAAAGAGATGATCGAGAATCTCGAACAGGGTGTGAAAGAGGCCTGCGCAAAATATCAGGTGTCATATGCCGGAAGCGAAATCATGGAGTTGCCGGATATTTTTCATTATGACCAGTATGATATGGTTGGTTTTGCGGTAGGAATCGTTGACCGGGGAAGTGATCAGAAAAAGGACGAGCTTTGTCAGTCCGATGTCATCATGGGACTGGCATCCGATGGTCTACATAATAACGGATATGTGGCAGCCAAAAAGAAACTGTTTTTAACAAAGGCCAGCATGGAGGTCTATTATGATAATCTCCAGAGTACCCTGGGAGATCTGCTGATGCAGCCCACCAGGTGTTATGTAAAGACATTGGAAACCATTCGCGAAGCAGGCATACAGGTGAAGGCGTGTGTACAGGTCGCTCACGGAGGATTAAACAGTGCATTACACACACTTTTGTCGAATCATGACGGTGCCGTAGTCAAACAGCCGAGACAGAATATTCCGCCATTGTATAAAGTATTGGAACAGGATGGCAATATCCCGTTGGAGCAGCTGCGCGGTATTTGCAACATGGGCGTTGGAATGCTGTTTGTCATCAACGAAGACGACGCAAGCCGTGTGTTGGATATCATTGATGAGACGGGAGAGAAGCCGGTACCCCTTGGTTTGGTTGAAAAAGGAAGCAATCATATTCGATATATTTAGGGAAAGGAATCCAAAGATGAGTTCTCAGGATAATTTAGAAAGAGTACTTCGGGATATTCATGTATTGATCTCAAGAAGCGAATCCTATAGTCAGGATCGCATCATCGTAAATAAACAGGAGATGTTCGGTCTGATCGACCGTTTAAATGCCAGCATTTACGAGATCATGGAAGAATACGAGCTGACAAAGCAAAGCAGGGATAAAGCGGAACGCGAGCATAAAAAGAAGGGTGAACGGATCATCTGGGATGCCAGCCGCAAAGCGGAAGACATCTATGCCGCATCGGTGATGTACACGGATGAGGCCCTGGGCCATGTGCAGACGATCATGGATGACACCACCCAGCAGATCCGTGAGCTGCAGGATGCCATGATCCGTGATCTGGAGGAGAAGAAGCAGATCGTCAGGGAAAATCAGCTGGAGCTGAAATCCCAGCTGCAGGATCTGGTGGATACCGAGAAATATCTGCTTTTGATCGAGGAGCGAAACAAGGAGATCCAACGAGAAAAAGAGAAGTATCATACGAAGTTTGGCGGACAGAAAGAAAAGAGCCAGTTTGCGGATGTCAAGACGGAGATCAAGATCAACAAGGAATACTTCCGCAATGCAGGAATCGAGTTAGAGGATGAGGAAGCTTCCGATGAAGATGCGCAGGTATCCGAGACAGAAGAGAGGAACACGGGGGCAGAAGAAAGCTTACCGGATCTGGAACCGCTGGACGAATCGGTGGATATCATAAAAGCCAAAGAGGCAGACGTCGATCTGTCCCATGCACAGTGGGATGTGGCAGAACTGGAAGAAACACCGCCCACAGAGCAGCGGCGCAAAAAACGAAGATTTAAGAAGTAACTTTAAAATGCAACATATATAGGAGGAATCAGTATGAAGTTATACGACGGAGGCATTTATCTTGTAAATGAAAGTGAGATCGTTGCAGACAATGCGGACGCAGCGGCTATTCTTTCCGGCAAGACAGGAAACACACCGGACAAGGAAGAAGCAAGGAAAGGAACGTTGGCTTACAATATCCTGAAGGATCACAACACATCCGGCAATATGGATGAGCTGCAGATCAAGTTTGACAAGCTGACGAGTCATGATATCACATTCGTGGGAATTATCCAGACAGCAAGAGCTTCCGGATTACAGAAATTCCCGATTCCATATGTGCTCACAAACTGTCATAACAGTCTTTGTGCAGTCGGTGGAACCATCAACGAGGATGACCACATGTTTGGACTCTCCTGTGCAAAAAAATATGGCGGAATCTATGTACCACCTCATCAGGCAGTCATTCATCAGTTCGCCAGAGAGATGCTGGCCGGCGGAGGAAAGATGATCCTTGGATCCGATTCCCATACCCGTTATGGAGCACTGGGCACCATGGCAATGGGTGAGGGCGGACCGGAGCTGGTAAAACAGTTACTGTCACAGACCTATGACATCAAGATGCCGGGTGTGGTTGCCGTGTACTTAAAAGGCTCCTTAAAACCGGGCGTAGGACCTCAAGACGTTGCGATTGCAATCATCGGAGAGGTATTTGATAAAGGTTATGTAAAGAATAAAGTGATGGAATTCGTAGGACCGGGCGTGGCCAACTTAAGTGTCGATACACGAATCGGAATCGACGTTATGACCACCGAGACCACCTGCCTGTCCTCCATCTGGAGCACCGATGACAAGGTCAAAGACTGGTATGATATCCATGGCAGAAGTGAAGATTTCAAAGAGCTTCACCCGGCAGCAGTGGCATACTACGACGGATGTATCGAGATCGATCTGGACGAGATCGAGCCGATGATCGCAATGCCGTTCCATCCGAGCAACGCATATACGATCCGTGAATTGAATGCCAATCTGATGGATATCCTGGATGATTGCGAGAAGCGTGCCCAGGTCAGCTTCAATGGAGCGGTTGATCTGAATCTCAAAGAAAAAGTACGCGACGGCAGATTATATGTCGATCAGGGAATCATCGCCGGCTGTGCAGGCGGCGGATTTGAAAATATCTGTGATGCGGCAGACATCCTGCAGGGTGCAAGCATCGGACCGGACGAGTTTACCTTAAGCGTCTATCCGGCATCTATGCCAATTTATATGGAACTGGTGAAAAACGGCGCGGCAGCGAAGATCATGCAGACCGGAGCGATCATGAAGACCGCCTTCTGCGGACCGTGCTTCGGAGCCGGAGATACCCCGTCAAACAACGGATTTTCGATCCGCCACTCTACCAGAAACTTCCCGAACAGAGAGGGATCAAAGGTACAGAGCGGACAGATCGCAAGCGTTGCACTGATGGATGCGCGTTCCATCGCAGCAACCGCGGCAAACAAAGGATACTTAACCGCTGCCACCGATTTTGACGTAAAATACACGAAACCGAGATATTTCTTCGACAAGACGATCTACGAAAATCGTGTTTATGACAGCAAGGGTGTGGCACATCCGGAGGAACCGATCAAGCTCGGACCAAACATCAAGGATTGGCCGGAAATGTCAGCACTGACTGAAAACTTATTATTAAAAGTAGTTTCCGAGATCCATGATCCGGTCACCACAACCGATGAGCTGATCCCATCCGGAGAGACTTCTTCTTATCGTTCCAATCCGCTTGGACTGGCAGAGTTTACCCTCTCCAGAAAAGATCCGGATTATGTACCGCGCGCAAAAGAAGTGCAGAAAGCAGAAAAGGTACGTCTGACCGGCGGACATCCGTGTCAGGAATTACCGGAATTAAAAGAAGTCATGTCTGTCGTAAAGACGAAATTCCCGGAGGCAAATCATGAGAACTTCGGAATCGGAAGTACGATCTTTGCGGTAAAACCGGGAGACGGCTCTGCCCGTGAACAGGCAGCTTCCTGCCAGAAGGTATTGGGCGGCTGGGCAAATATTGCCAACGAGTACGCGACCAAGCGTTATCGCTCGAACCTGATCAACTGGGGTATGCTTCCATTCCTGATCCCCGCAGGCGATTTACCGTTCAAGAATGGTGATTATATCTGGGTACCACAGATCCGCGAGGCCGTGGAAGACAAGTGGAGCGAGATCAAGGCATACGCAGTCAGCGACGGACAGTTAAAAGAGTTTACGATGACATTAGGCGATCTGACAGATGACGAGCGCGAGATCATCTTAAAGGGATGCCTGATCAATTACAACCGGGTGTCTTAGTTACAAAAGAAATTTTTATAAGGGGATAGAATGGAACCACAAAAAAACGACAAAACAGAGAAAAGATCCCATTGGGACATGCGGCCGTATCTCGCAATTGGCGGAATGGCATTTATCGTATTTTGTTGTTGTCTGGTTGTCGGCTTTGTGTTCTTTCGCTTTGACAAGGTCGCTCAGGTCTGGTCAAAGATCATGGGTGCCCTGCAGCCGATCATCATAGGTGGGATATTGGCATATCTGCTGAATCCCATCCTGTGCTTTCTGGAAAGTCGCCTGCAGCAGATCTTTTTACACAGAGCGAAAGACAAAGCCGCCGCGAAAAAGAATATCCGGGTGGTAGCCTCCATTGCGACGATCCTGTTTTTCATTCTGATCGTTGTGATGATCTTTTATCTGATGATACCGGCATTGATCGCCAGCATCACCAGTCTGGTAGATTCGATGGATGAGCGTCTGGAAGCATTTATCATCTGGTATGAAAACTACGATTTCAAGCTGAATCTGTTTGGGAAAAAACCGATTGCATGGGAAAATTATCTGACAACGGCGATCAACTATGTGAGAGACTGGTTTGACACCAGCGTCGTACCGCGGATGCAGGAATACGTGACCGTCATCACATCGGGCGTATACAGCTTTGTCATCATGATCAAAAACGTGCTGATCGGTCTGATCGTGGCGGTCTATATGCTGATGGATAAAGAGCGGTTTGAAGGACAGACAAAAAAGATCCTGTTTGCCTGTCTGCCGACAGAGACAGCCAACAATGTGCTGCAGACCACACATCAGTGCAATAAGATCTTCGGTGGTTTCGTGATCGGAAAGATCATCGATTCCATCATCATCGGGCTGATCTGCTTTATCGTATGTACGATCATACAAATGCCATACACCCTGCTGGTCAGTGTCATCGTGGGAATCACGAATATCATCCCGTTTTTCGGACCGCTGATCGGAGCAGTTCCGTGTCTGATCATCATCACGATCAATCGACCACTGTATGGACTGTATTTTCTGATATTTATCCTGATCCTGCAGCAGGTAGACGGAAATATCATCGGACCAAAGATTCTGGGAAATACAACCGGGTTATCGTCGTTTTGGGTCATTTTTGCAATTATGATCGGCAGCAGTCTGTTTGGCGTATCGGGTATGCTGATTGGCGTACCGGTATTTGCCGTGATCTATTATCTGGTCAAAAGGCTGATCGAGCATCTCCTGCAGCGTAAAAAACTGACAGTAGATACACTGGAATATACGACAGTGACAAGCGTCAATCCCGAAAACGGGCAACTGAAACGGGATGACTGGAACCGTTATGAGTCCTATCAGGTAGGCAAGAAAAAACAGAAAAAAAAGAAAACAGAACAGAAAGAACAGGAGTAAAAATCCTGTTCTTTTTTTTGACAGACAAGTCCACCTATGGTAAACTTAAAAAGAGTGTAACGATAGAGAAAAACATTCCAAGCAAACCTGTTGTAGAGGTGAATATTTTGGATAAGTATGAATTTCAATTAAAATTAGATGAAATAGAGTCTCTGGTCAACGACAAGAATTATGCGAAAGCAGCAGAATTGGCAGATACGATCAATTGGCGAAAAGTGAGAAATATCTCCACACTGATGATGATCGGAGAAGTCTATCAGCAGACCAAGCGTTATGAGGACTGCAAGGATATCCTGTTATCGGCATATGAGAGATCCCCAATCGGTAAAAAGATCATCTACCGGCTGGCAGAAATCGCCATTGAAGCAGGACAATTAGAAGAAGCAAAAGAATATTACGATGAATTTGTAGATATCGCGCCCCATGATTCGGGAAAATATGTACTTCGGTATCGGATCAGCCAGGCGAAAAAAGAACCCTATACCGAACAGATCAAGATCCTGAATGATTTTAAGGATCAGGAATACACGGAAGAATGGGCTTATGAGCTGGCATACCTGTATCACAAAGCCGGTATGACAGATAAATGTATCGAGAGCTGTGATGAGCTCATCCTCTGGTTTGGAGACGGCCCGTATGTAGAGAAAGCATTGGAGTTGAAGATGCTCTATCAGCCGCTTTCACCGGAGCAGGAAGAAAAGTACAAAGAATTTCGCAGAAATCGAAGCGGAATTATCGAAGTCAGACCGCAGGAGCAGTTTCATTCCGGGGAGATCGTGACCAAGCCGTTGGAGATCCCGGAGGTGCAGGTCAATGCTGGGATACTCAATACCCAGAATCTGCAGGAAGAAATTGCCAAAGGCATACAGCAGATCATGGAAGCTACCGAGAAGGAGACCGTCAGCGATACGATGGATTCCATCAAAAAGCTGGTGGAGGATATTCCGTATCTGCAGCCGCTTTTGCAGGATGAGCCGGCAGGTGAACCGGAGCCGGATTACGAGACGGACGCAGAGATCGACCGCAGTATCAATCTGAATTTTCAAGAGCTTCTTGCAGAAGAATCGGATGGACAGATCAGTATGTCGCTTCCGCAGCAGACGGCAATTGAGCGTCAGATCACCGGACAGCTGACAATTGAAGATATCTTAGCAGAGTGGGAAAAGACAAAACGGGCGGCAGAAGCCGCAATGGAAGACGCACAGCAGAGAAAACTGGAATCCGCCAAAGCCAAAGCATTGCATGAGGCAGAGGATATGATGGAGCGTCTGTCGGCAGTGATCCCACAGCTGGACGCAGGCGCAACCACAAAGGAATTGGTGGAACAGGCATATGAGAACCCGACCGGAGAGACCGTTGAGGCGGCAGTCGGAGCGATGCAGAGTGTCAATGCGAAGCTGCAGGAAGAGATTGACCGGCTGAGTGCGACAGAAGAAGAGACAGCTGATATTGATTTTGAACAGAGTATTGTATCTAATATAGAGTCTGAGATTCAGGCGGAATTACAGGAGAAACATCCGGAGCAGACAACCGGCGAGCCGGAACCCGAAGAGGAAGCTGCGGCAGAGATCGGCGCAGAACCGGAAGAGGAAGCAGCACTGGACGCGAAGCTGCAGGCGGTCACCGAACATGCAGCGCCTCATGTGACCAGAGAGATCGAACGGCCGGAGCTGATGCGGGCGACAAAGGAATTCCCGGATCTGACGTCTATTTTGAAAAAAGATCCGTTCCAGTCCAAAGCATCCGAACTGGTTGACCCGGATATTCCTACTGATACCGAGCAGACCGCAGAGAAGCAATTAGAAAGCGTGGGAGAGGAAGTTTCTGAAAACAGCGCATCATCCATTGAAAACGATGCATCGACGGAGAGCGCAGGTGACGGCACAGATGATTCCATAGCAAAGGTGATGTCAGATTGGGAACTGATCAAAAATATGCCAAAGGACCCGACCACACCATTACCGGAGATCGATCTGGATGTGTTGGACGAAATAGAGATCAAACCGGGCAAGAAATTTCAGCCGATCAAGAAGCTGGAACCGGCAATGGCAGAAGATTTTTCCTACTTTATGAAGGTCGATCAGATGGAAAACCGCATATGCAAGGCATTAAATGAATGTGCAGAGCATATGCTGTATACAGCAACCAGTGACAAAGGAAATCTGATCATAGAAGGTGCGGCAGGATGCGGCAAGACGAAGATTGCCACCTGTTTTGTCAAAGCCCTTGAGACACTGACCGAGAAGAAAGCAAAACAGGTAGGAAAGATCAACGGCGATGTGCTCAATCACAAGGACATCGCATCTGTGATGGGCAAGATCAGCGGCGAGTGCCTGATCATCGAACATGCAGGTGAGATCTCCAAAGAGACGGCCATGAGACTTGCTTCGTTTCTGGCAGGGGACCTGAAAGGCACATTTGTGATCCTGGAGGATGACAGAGACGGCATCAAGAAAGCGCTGAGCAAGGATGAGAAATTTGCAGCCTGCTTTACCAGTCAGATCGTTGTTCCGTATTTTACGAATGATGAGCTGGTAGAATTTGCGATCACCTATGCCAAAGAAATGGGATATACGATAGAAAATATGGCATTGCTGGCACTTCACACGAAGATCAACAATATCCAGAGACTGGATGAGGCGACCACCCTCGTGGAAGTCAAGGAGATTGTCGATGAAGCCATCGATCGCGCGGAACGGGGCGGAATCAAAAAGGTATTCGGCATCATCACCGCAAGAAGATATGATGAGGAAGATTATATCGTACTTCGGGAAAAAGATTTTAAGGATTAAAATAAAAGATAAAGGAGAAGGGCGTTATGGGAAACTTTTCAGAATTGGATATGTACCTGTTCGGACAATCTACACATTATGACATTTACAAAAAATTTGGAGCGCATCTCGTAACAGAGAACCGGAAAAAGGGAACACGGTTTACCGTGTGGGCACCAAATGCCAAAAATGTATGGGTTGTCGGAAGCTTTAATGACTGGAATGAGACAAGTCATCCGATGGAGCGAATTGAGCCGACAGAGAGAGGTATTTATGAACTGTTCATTCCGGGTGTACAGGAAGGCGATCTCTACAAATACCTGATCGAGACGAAACAGGGAGCAAGACTTTACAAAGCAGATCCATATGCCAATGCCGCAGAGCTTCGTCCGGGAAATGCATCAAAGGTCGCAGACATCGAGCATTTCAAATGGACAGACAGCGCATGGATGAAGGATCGCGCGAAAAAAGACATCTACAGCGAGCCAATGGCGATTTTAGAGGTACATCCGGGTTCATGGATGCGTCATCCGGGCAGAGATGACGACGGATTTTATACCTACCGCGAATTTGCGAAATCGCTCGTCGATTATGTCAAGGACATGGGTTATACCCACGTAGAATTGATGGGAATCTCAGAGTATCCGTTTGACGGTTCCTGGGGCTATCAGGTGACCGGTTACTATGCACCGACCTCACGTTACGGATCACCGGAAGATTTCGCATACCTGGTGGACTATTTACATAAAAACAAGATCGGTGTCATCTTAGACTGGGTACCGGCACATTTTCCAAGAGATGCCCACGGTCTGGCAGAGTTTGACGGAACCTGCCTGTATGAATACGCAGATCCGAGAAAAGGTGAGCATCCGGATTGGGGAACCAAGATTTTTGATTACGGCAAGAGCGAAGTAAAGAACTTCCTGATCGGAAGTGCTCTGATGTGGATCGAGCATTACCATGTAGACGGACTCCGTGTAGACGCAGTTGCGTCCATGCTCTATCTGGATTACGGCAAACAGGACGGTCAATGGGTGGCAAACCAGTACGGCGAGAACAAGAACTTGGAAGCCATCGAATTTTTCCGTCATATCAATACATTGATCACCGGCAGAAACAAAGGCGCACTCATGATCGCCGAGGAATCTACCGCATGGCCGCAGGTAACCGGAAAGTCCGAAGAAGGCGGATTGAACTTCAGCATGAAGTGGAACATGGGCTGGATGCACGACTTCCTCGAGTACATGAAGCTGGATCCGTATTTCCGCAAAAACAATCATCATAAGATGACCTTTGCCATGAGCTACAACGAGAGCGAAAAATACATCCTCGTATTATCCCATGACGAAGTCGTTCATCTGAAATGCTCGATGTTAAACAAGATGCCGGGTTACGAGGTAGATAAATACGCGAACCTTCGTGTGGCATACACCTACTTCATGACGCATTCCGGTAAAAAGCTGTTGTTCATGGGACAGGACTTCGCACAGGAGAGAGAGTGGAGTGAGGCAAGAGAGCTGGATTGGTATCTCCTGGGAGAAAAACCACATCAGCAGATCCACGACTATATGAGAGATCTTTTACATATTTACCGCAACTATCCGGCACTGTATGAGCTGGATACTACCTGGGCAGGCTTCCAGTGGGTCAATGCGGATGATGCGGACCGCAGTATTTACAGCTATATCCGCAAATCCAAAGACGGCAAGAAAGCACTGCTTGTCGTATTGAACTTCACACCGGTTGCCAGAGAGGATTACCGTGTCGGTGTTCCGGTTCCGGGTTCTTACAAGCTAATCATGAACAGTGATGACCCGAAATACGGCGGAAACGGCGCGAAGGTTCCGAAGAGTTGCCGTACAAAGGCCGGCGAATATGACAATCTGCCATATTCCATCAAATATCCGCTTCCGGCATACGGCGCAGCGATTTTCGAATTTGATTATGACCAGCCGGGCAAAAAACCTGCCAAAAAGCTGTTAAAGAAACCGGCAGCAAAAAAGACCAACAAATAACTTGATAATGAACTTATAGAATCACAGATAACGCTCAGTTTTATGACTGGGCGTTGTTTGCCCTATAAAAACAGGGAAATTTTCGGAAAAAATGTAATATTTTTTGCTCATAAGTGTAAACTCTTCACATTTTTAACCGAAATATAAGGAAAGCAACAAAAGGGATAGTCTGTGGTTTGGAAGTAAATTGTCAGACTATTCGGCGAATTTTGCATAAATATTTAAGAATTTTGGAATGAGATAGATTACGAAACTGCACTTATGAAAGGATGGGCACGCGTATGTACAAGGACGTAAAGAAAAAATTAATAGCATTGGTGTTATCAATCTGTATGGTAGCGGCAGTGATCGAGGTCGTGCCGATCGTGCGTGCTGCAACAGATACTACTGTGCACACCATAAATACATTTAAAGTGTCAGTAGATGGTATTGGTACACCAAAAAAAGTTACTGTGAAGTATGAAGGAAATAGTTTTGATTATAACGGTGAGTCACAATGCCCAAAGCTGAAAGAAGTAATAATTGATAAGGAGGGCGATGATCCGGCTGTAGATATTACGCAGTATTGTTCGTTGCAAGTGGATGGCGACCATAAGGATGCCAGCACAACGGAGTATAATTGTTACTTGGTTGGTAGTAATGGATATTCATTTGACAAAAATGAGACAAAGATTCCGTTTAAGATTAATCAGGTTACAGTAAAAAAACTAGAAGTTATTTATGATAATCAAAAGGTTAATATTTTAAATCAGGATAAAATAAAACCCGCTGTAAACAATGTAAACGCCATTTTGTTAGATGGATCTAGTATTCTTTTATCTTACGATCCGGCGAATGACAATAATTCTGATTATACAATAGCAGATATTACTGAGACTGGATTAGCAGTTCCATGTAAGATTACGTTAAAAGGTGGAGCAAACACCAATTTTACGTCATCAGTCGAAGAAACGATTACATGCAAAGTGGCATATGATTTAAACGGAAACTATAAGTACTTTTTGGATTTTAATGGAAGAAAAGATTCAGCGGAGTATACAGGCAGTACCATATCTCCGGAAATTCATTTATACGAAACTGCGGATCCACAGACAAATAAGCTAAAAATAGATAGTACATACTGTGATATTAAAATAAATGGTTCCGCTTCTACAACCGTACGAGAAGCAGGGCAGTACACTTTTACCGCTACGCCTAAAAATGGTTCCGCAATGATCCAAATTGGATCATTTGGATACTTTACCGGAACTTTTTCAAAGGTATTTACAGTTGGAAAGAAGGATGCAGCAAGCAATCTGACCGTTTATTGTAAAAATCCCAGCGGTGGACCGAGACTGAAGCTAACCGGATCGGGTAAACAGGATTTGATCTTGACATACAAAAATGGTGAGATGGTGACACCGGAAGAAATTGCGGTTGAAGATAGTAACGGCCAGGGTGTCGGATATAAAATTGTTGAATATATTAATGCGGACAAAGCGGGAACTGCAAAGATCATTTTAGAGCCAGAGGCAGATACTAATTATCAGGGACAGATTACTGTTGATTATTTTATTTTAAGTGAGATTCATATAGATGAGTTTAAGTTTCCATCATATAATACAGGAGTAGATTCTCTGGATTATACGGGAAGTCCGCAATTGTTATCTACGTTGGTTGTAAAAAATATTAGTGGTGTCACCTTGACCAAAGGTGAAAGCTGGCATTATGTAGTCACCTACAACTATAAGGATAGTAATGGAAATTATCAGGCAACGGAACTGAGTGAAACGCAGGCTGCCACTTCAACCTATATGGCGACAGCAGGAACAAAGCGTGTTACTGTCACTGGAAAAGGAAAATATTTGAATCAAAGCTGTTCTATGGAGTACACGATCAACCGTGAAAATATGGAAGAGCATAGGAGCAAATTTAAGGTTAATTTAAGTAATAACTCTTATTATTATGATGGAAAAGAGAAAAAACCGGATGTAACTGTTATATATAATAATAGTTATACGATTCCATCAACAGAATACACCGTATCCTATACAAATAACATTAATGTTGGAACTGCAACTGTTAAAATAGAAGCGAAACCGGGTAGTAACTTTGTTGGAAGCTTAGAGGAAACGTTTGCAATTAACAGTGTATTATTTGCGGATGTAAAAGTGGTTGGAGCACCATTTACCTACACCCGACAAGAAATTCGTCCGGTGATTGAGATTGATGCAACGCGATATGGTGGCGATTATAGTTATACTTTGACAGAGGGATTGGAGAAGGACTTTGTATTTGTTGATGCAGAGGGTAATCGTATTACAGGACCATTGCCATCAGAAGCGGGAGAGCATACGATTTATCTTCGCAATGAGAATGAGCGAAATCTGACGAATCCGACAGGTGCCACAAATATTATGAGTCTCACCTATACGATCAATCCGGCAAATATCAATGATGTGACCGGATTTACGCTGAAAGGTGTCAATAACGGAGAAATCGAGTGGAACGGCGGAACAATGGAGCCGGAATTGTCCGGTTCATTGCTGGTTGCAGGGGAAGACTATACCTATGAGTATACGGATAATTCCGTTGTAACTCCGTCTACCAGCAGCGGAGCAGCGGTTGTGATCACAGCTGTTCCGAACGGAAACTATACCGGAACAAAGACGATACACTTCAAGATCACTCCGAGAGGATTCAGCAGTGTGTCCGGAAGCGGATTCACCTTTGATACCACGGTAAGCGGAACCGTGTCTCCGGGATATGAGGTAGGACTTGATGTAAAGGACAATGCACGTGTATCCGGACAGAGGAATTTGTCACTGTATACAGACTATACCATCAGCCGGCTTCGCTATTTTGATGATAAGAACAATGAATGGGAAGAGGTTTCTTCCGGTAGTGGATTTTCAACCGGTACAAATGCAATTACAGGTTTGACACGTGCCGGAAAATATGAGCTTACGATAAAGGGAAGAAACAAATACACAGATGAACTGAAAACAGAGTTTACCTGTGGTACAGACATCTCCAAGTATTATGCGCATATTGATGGTAGCACAAATAATAGACATATATATACCGGAAGCCCGATCACTCCGGGAGCAGTCATCAGTCTTTATAATGCCAGCGAAAGGCCAACCGGTATTGCATCCGATTGTTTTACCTTGGATTATGAGCGCAATGACAGCTACTCAGAACAATTGGTAGATGTAGGAAAAATCTATGTCATTGCAGTTGGTGTACCGGAGAAGGGATACTATGGTCGAACCAGTCAGCTGGAACGAACATGGAACTACTACACGATCACCTCACCATCGTGGGAACCATCGACCTTAACGGTTTTCGTAGATACACATGGAGGTATTACCTATTTGCCAGATGGATTAACAGATGTCCCGGTGATTACTGTTACCTTTAATGGTAACAAATTGGATGAGGGTCAGGATTATGAGCTGAGTAGTGATATGGATCTTACAACCGCAGGTCAGAAAGTGATTAAAGTGATCGGTATAAATAATTACGCGTCCAACAAAGCGGTTGCCATGTATGAAGTATTCAAGGTTGACATAAATGATGCCGTGATGACTTCCAGTGATGAGGCAGAGTATAGTGGTGGAAGACCAAACTTTACTTTAAATTATAACGGATATGATCTGGTAGAGGGAACTGATTATGCGAAAGCGGTCAGATATGGAGCGCTTGGCGAAGAATTTGTATGGAATACCGATCATTATGAGATCACCTATAAGGTAACCGGTAAAGGAAACTTTGAAGGGGAACGTCCGATCACGCTTCGGGTCAACATTTCTGATCTGTCCGAAGGGCAGGCAAGCTTCGCAGAATCTGCGGAGAGTGCGAAGGTCGGCCAGTATTACGTCGTATGGAAAGAGGATGAGCTGCTTCTTTCGAGTGAACAGGCATCAAAACCGGTATCGGAGAGAACTCCGGTGTCACCATCGGCGTTTGATGTAGTCTATAAGAAGACAGCGACGACAAGTGTGACTTTAAAGAAAGGTACAGATTATCAGATTATCGGTGGCGGAACCAATGTTACGCCGGGAAATTCTGACTCGAACTTTGTTACGATTCAGGGAATCGGCGGATATTCCGGAACAAGACAGCTGAAATTTACACTGTACACTTCGATTACCGGTGCGAAGACCACATCTACCAGTTTGATCAAACAGAATGGATCGCCAATTGCTAAGACGGACTGGATGCGTACATATACGACTTCGGGCGGTGGTGTAAAAGCACTGGTGGAATTAAAAAATCTATCTTTTGACGAAAAAACCGGTGTTATCAACAAGGATGAATATGATCTGTCATGGACCAGTGGATTTGATCCGTCTGATCCGGCGGTTGGAACTTATGTACTGCGTATTACCGGAGCGCAGAAACCGACGCACTACTATGGCGGAACATTGGAGATTGAATTTACAGTAGTAAATAGTATCGAGACAGCGGAAATCACAGTAAACGGTGCATTAAATGCAATCCGCTACGATGGAACACCGGCAGTTGTGACCGGAGCCGGAACGGTATTTACGGTTGTGGTGGATGGTGTCGAGTTGAAACGCGGCATCGACTATCAGATCGTCGGATATGAGAATAATGATGCCATCGGTATGGCGCGAGTGAAGCTGGAAGGAATCGGCAACTATGCAGGAAATGCGTACCATGATTTCAAGGTTACCTATCCGTTGAAGGATCTGGTAGTCTGTATAGAAGCTTCCGACGGAAAGCTGATTAATTCTGCCGAAGAGACGGTTCATTACGCATATAATTCGCAGGAAATTACACCGTCAATTCGTATTTTCTGCCCACTGGATATGCCTGCTGATACGCCTTATGATCAGATTACCGCACTTTCGTCAGGCTATTATACAGTTGCATACGAAAACAACAAGAATGCCGGAACGGCGACAGTCATTATCAAGGATTGTCCTTATTTTGCAGGTGACACGCAAAGAAGCGTGGCATTTACCATTGACAGAAACAGTATCTGTCCGCCAACGGCTGGGGCAATTACTTATACCACAACGAAATTTGCAAATATCAACAATATTTCTGTTGGATATACCGGAAAAACCTTTACGGCAGAGGATCTGGGAATTGAGCTTCGCGACAGGGGAACGGTACTGACGTCAGGAAACAGTGGAGACTATGTACTCTACTATTCCGGCGATCACCTAAATGTATCCGATCCGGCACACAAACCGGAGATCACCTTTGTCGGTGTCAATAACTACGAGGGTTCTTATACCATCTCCTATACGATCACAAAGAAATCGTTGGCAGATTCGGAGATTACGGCAGACCCGATTACGATTACCTATTCCGGAAGTCCGATTGGCGACGAAGTGGTAAGCAAGTTAAATGTTGTACAGACGGATGTCGGAAGTACATTGGTAATTGACAAGGATTATCAGATTGAAGGCTATTATACCGATGCGCTTTGTCTGAACCGTGTCATCGGAAACGATGGCGTGCCGAACGGACAGGGAACCTACTATGTCAAATTGGTAGGTATCGGTAATTATGATCATTCGAGAAACGTAGAGATTACGGTTAATAAAAAGGATATGTCCGAGGGCATCACCATTAACTTTAAATACAGTGATGGCTGCCCGATCTCAAGTACCGGAGAGCCGTTGTGTACTTACAACGGAAAAGAGCACAAGCCGGCAGTAGAGGTCGTATTTGGAAGAAATATGATCCTGACCGAGGGAACGGATTATACCGTCAGCTATAATAACAATATTGTGGCAGGTGTCCGGACAGCAGAAGTCATCGTTACCGGTAGTGGAAACTATGACGGAACCTTTACCAGAAACTTTACGATTGAACCAAAAGACATCGCAGACGATACGGTTCATTTTAGTCCGATCAATGAGAATTATCCGTTCACGGGAGCCTCTGTGGAGCCGGGAACAACGATGACGATTACAGATCTGGATCTGGATCAGACATTGACACAGAGTACGGCTGCGGCAGGCAATGATTACTCCATCGCTTATGAAGGCGAGTATGACAATGAGGCATTGGATGCGAATGCTCCGCTTCACAGTTATGCAGGTGAGGTAACGATGAAGGTGACCGGAAACGGCAACTATACCGGTGAAAAAGAGTTTACCTTCTATATCGGAGAGGATATCAGTCAGGCCTATGCATTGTATAACCGTTCAACCAGTGAGTCGATTGTCTATAACGGCTTGATTCAGAGTCCGGACATAAACAAGATCTCTGTGGAGAAAAACGGCTTAAGCATTCCGGCAGGAAGCTATGATATCGGATTTTATAAGGATAATGTTAATAAAGAGTCTAAGGTGACGGTGGACCAGTTCATCGATGCCGGAACTTACTACATCACAGTTGTGGGTGTGCCTTCCAAGGGAACCTACGCGAAGACGCCTTCACAGAACTGTACCTACAACATTACACCAAAGACGATCGCCGGATGTACCGTATCCGGATATGCGGGAATGTACTACTACACAGGATTACCGATTCAGCCGGTTGGCATTACCGTGACGGATACCGATCTGCCACAAAGCAATCTGGCAAGTGACGGAAAGAGAAGTGTAGAGCTGGTACAGAACCGTGACTTCACGATCAGTTATCAGAACAATAACAGCGCAGGAAAAGCGACGATCGTGGCAACCGGAATCGGCAACTATACTGGAACGGTCTATGCGTACTTTACAATTGAAAATTCGACGATCAATAATTCCGGGGAAGGTGACAGTACCAGTCAGGGATCGATCTCAAAGGACGGCATGACGACTTTGACACCGGATAATATCATTTTGACTTATGACGACAGTTCGAATAACTTCATGCGCTACACCGGTGCAGAGGTACTGCCGACCGTATCATTTGTCGGCGGATACAACCGCAGCGACTTTGAGATCACGGGAGTCAATAACGTCAATCCGGGTAAAGCGACCTTAGTGATCCGCGGAAAAGGCGGCAACTATTCCGGCGCGATCTATATGTACTTCAACATCAAGGCAAATTTAAGTACACATGGACAGATGTCTGCTGTACCGGATCAGGCATATACCGGAGCGATCTTGACACCGCATGTGACGGTTGGTGTCGGCAATAACGTACTGACCTTAAATCAGGATTACCAGCTGACCTATTCCAACAATCAGAATGTTGGTAAGGCAACGATTACGGCTCAGGGTGTTGGCGATTATTATTACGGAAGCATTTCAACGACCTTCAATATCAGCAATGGAGCAGGCGGTATGTCTGTCAGTGGCTATGCATCTTCGTATATCTATTCCGGAAATGCAATTGAGCCGGATGTGACGGTGACCATGAACGGTGTGACATTGACCAAGAACCGTGATTATACCGTGACTTATGCCAACAATGTCAACGTCGGTACGGCGACCATGACGGTAAGAGGTATCGGAAGCTATTCGGGCACACAGACGATCAACTATACGATCGAGGCCAAGAACATTGAAAACTGTGTATCGAATGCCATCGCAAATGTGAAATATACAGGAAATACCTATACCCCTGTCGTCGCATTGACAGACGCCACAACCGGAAAAGTGCTGGTTCAGGGAAGTGACTATATGATCACCTACAGCAACAATACCAATCCGGGAACCGCATCCATTACGATTACGGCACTCAGCAAAAACTATGTGGGAACAAAGGTCATTCCGTTCAAGATCACATCGGCGGCAGTCACCGGACTTCGTACCGGAACGATCAAGAACAACAGTATCAAGCTGGCATGGACATCACAGTCTTATGCAGACGGCTATCAGATCTGTAACGCTCAGAATAAAGTCATTGCAACTACGGCAAATACGAGCTATACCGTGAAAAATCTGAAGTCCTGCACCACATACAAGTACAAGGTTCGTTCTTACGTCAATAATGCGGACGGATCTATGGCTTACGGCGATTTCTCTACTGCGGTATCAGCAAAGACACTGCTGAATACACCGAAGTTGAAGGCGAAATCTACGAAGAAGGGTGTCGTGACACTGACCTGGTCCAAGGTTTCGAAAGCAACCGGTTATGAGATTTATTACAGTACGAAACGCAATGGTATCTACACGAAGCTGAAGACTGTTTCCAGCTCTTCGAAACGTGTATATTATGACCGCGGTCTTGCAACCGGCGAAAAGTACTACTATACGATCCGTGCTTATCGTAAAGTAAACGGTGTAAAGACTTACAGTAATTACAATACCATCAAGGCGGTGACTGTAAAATAGAAAAGAAATACAGGTTAGGTGAATATGAATTTGACACCTATGAGGAATACTTAGAGGCGGAGGATGATCTCAAAAAGATCGATCTGATCACCGAGGAAGTCGATATCGATGACATCGATGTGGCCGTCCGCCTCTATACGAAAATTAGAAACAAGGAAATCGTGTTCCGCAGTAAGGTTGGCGTAAATTTCTTCATGTATCTGTCTGACATTGTGGCGAATCAGTCCATCGCGTTGGTAGAGGAGAAGAAGAAAGAGGAACAACGCAAAAAAAGTAATTCCAGACAGGCAACGATCTTCCGGCTGGCAGGTGTCTTGTGTATCGCGGCAGCAGCGGGATGTCTCTTTTACTTCAGTTATACATCCAAGCTGGAGGCAGAAAGTGAAGCGGAGATGAAGCGCTTGCAGGAGATGCAGAATATGACCGGTCAGTATATTGAAGATGAAGCATATTCAGAGGAAACTGCAAAGCAAAATCAGCTTGCCATCGAAAAAGAGCAGGAGAAGCTGGAACCAAAGGAGGAAACAAAGAAGCCCGAGATTGATGTATCCAAGCTGACCGTATTACCGGAATACGAGAAACTGTACCGGGAAAATCCCGATCTGATCGGATGGATCACGATAGACGATACGCCTATTAATTATCCGGTACTACAATCCGATGAAGAAGATGGACAGTTTTACCTGACACACAGTTTTTCAAAGAAAAAAGACAAAAATGGTTCTCTGTTTCTGGATCAGAGAAACGATTTTGTAAATCGTGACACGAATTTGATCATCTATGGTCATAACATGAGAAGCGGCGCGATGTTTGGGACACTCAAGCAGTATCTGGACAAGGATTATCTGGCGGCGCACAAAAAGATCTCCTTTGACACGATTTACGAGCATGGCACTTATGAAGTGATTGGCGCATTTTTATCAGAAGTAAGCTATGAGGATGAATATACCTTCCGGTATTATAATTTTTTAAATGCAGCAAACGAAAAGGAATTCGAGGCGTTTTCCGTCAACGTGATGCAGCTGGATGCCCTGGATCAGGGCAATCTGGATGCAGAATATGGGGATGAGCTGTTGACTTTATCGACCTGTAATAGTTATACTGAGGATGGTAGGATGTTCATCATCGCGAAAAAGATAAAAGACAAGTAGGTGAGATGGATGAAGAGGAACAAGCGTATACAATTTGCAATCAGAATATGGATCGTCTTAGTTTTCACACTGACATTACTTCTGCCTGCAAGGGATGTGTATGCAACAAGTACAACAGCAACAAGCGGAGTGACGATGTCCGGAAGTACGGTTACGGGTTATACCGGAACCGGTGGAAGCGTGGCGATCCCAAATACAGCTACAAGCATTGCGGACGGAGCATTTTCCGGAAAATCAAATATTACATCTGTGATCATTCCATCTTCTGTTACCAGTATTGGAAGCAACGCATTTGCCAATTGCACGGGACTTACCAGTATCACGATCCCGGGCAGTGTGACAACAATTGGAACCGGTGTGTTTTCCGGTTGTACGAAATTGTCATCTGTCAGTCTGCAGGCAAGTGTGGCTGCGATCCCGAACAGTATGTTTTCGGGGTGTAACGCATTGACCAGTATCGCGATCTCTGCGTCGATCAGCAATATCGGACCAAGCGCTTTTGCTAATTGCAAGAGCTTATCTTCTATGGCATTGCCGGCAGGAGTGACGACGATCGGGAGCGGGGCCTTTTCGGGATGCACCGGATTGACCGGAGTATCGATTCCCGCAAGTACAACCAGCATCGCGACGGATGCCTTCAGCGGTTGCAGCAGTCTCTCGACGATCAATGTGGCGGCAGGAAACGGTACCTATGCCAGTGATGGCGGTTGTCTCTACAACGCAAGCTTTACCAAGCTTTTGGTATGTCCACCGGCAAAAAGCAGTATTGCACTCAATTCTTCAGCGAAAATTATTGCAAGCGGTGCATTCAACGGCTGCAGCAGAATTACAAGTATTACGCTTCCAAGCGGAGCGACTACGATTGAAGCGGGCGCATTTAATGGAAGTGGGATCACCTCGATCACCATTCCCAAGAGTGTGGAAAGCATCGGCTCACAATCATGGGCGATCGATATCATCTATGGATATTCAGACAGCGCGGCGGAATCCTATGCGCAGGACAATGGCTATGTATTCTATCCTCTGGATGGAGACAACAGCGGCGGAGACTCTGATGATGAGACGGAGGAGATCACAACCGGTAATCCGAATTATGAGGATCTGAGCGGCGATGATGAAGAGGACGACGATAGCTCTGCTTCAGGCGGCGGTGGAAGCTCCAATGGAGGTTCCGGAAATGATGATCCGGCACCGATGGTAAAGCCGAATACCAAGCCTACCACGCAGGGATCGGGGGCATATTCTTCGACCACATCCAACGTACATCAGATGGATGACACGCCGAAGACGGCCGATGGATTAGATCCGAAGCTTTTGATCTGTCTGGCACTCGTATTGGTAGGATGCGCATTCTTCATCTTAGGAAAAAGAAAATCGGCTTAATAAAATTAGGTGAAAAATACAAATAACTTAAGAAAATGAATTTTACATATTATGAACTTGCAACGACACATTCAAAAACACGAGAATGTGTCGTTTTTTGTTAAGAAAATGAAGAATTCTATTGCATAAACTTTCATTTTGTAATATGATGTGTTTATCAATGCGACGCACTACAGTGGCGCAGAAGACGAAAATGATAAAAAAAGGAGAAGAAAAAATGAGTTACGTTGATGAGGTACTTGATATTGTAAAAGCAAAGAATGCAGATCAGCCTGAGTTCTTACAGGCAGTTACAGAGGTATTGGATTCGTTGCGTCCGGTGATTGATTCAAATGAGGAGTTATATAGAAAGAACGCGATCTTAGAGCGTATCACAGAGCCGGATCGTCAGATCATGTTCCGTGTACCATGGGTAGATGACAACGGTCAGGTGCAGGTAAACAGAGGTTTCCGTGTACAGTTCAACAATGCGATCGGACCATACAAGGGAGGACTTCGTTTACATCCTTCTGTAAACCTTGGTATCATCAAATTTTTAGGATTTGAGCAGATCTTCAAAAATTCGCTTACCACTCTTCCGATCGGTGGTGGTAAAGGTGGTTCTGATTTTGATCCAAAAGGAAAATCAGACAGAGAGATCATGGCATTCTGCCAGAGCTTCATGACAGAGCTTGGAAAATATATCGGAGCAGACATCGATGTTCCTGCCGGTGATATCGGAACAGGTGCCCGCGAGATCGGATTTATGTTCGGACAGTACAAGAGAATTCAGGGTATGTTCGAGGGAGTATTGACCGGTAAGGGACTGACCTGGGGCGGATCACTTGCTCGTACACAGGCAACCGGATATGGTTTATTATACTTGACAAATGCATTATTAAAAGATCACAACATTGATATCGCAGGAAAGACCTGTGCCGTATCCGGATCAGGAAACGTTGCAATCTATGCAATCGAGAAAGCACAGCAGCTTGGTGCAAAACCGGTAACCTGTTCAGATTCTACCGGATGGATCTATGATCCGGAAGGAATCGATGTAGCACTCTTAAAAGAGGTAAAAGAGGTGAAGAGAGCCCGCTTAACAGAGTATGCTGCTGCAAGACCTTCTGCTGAGTATCATGAGAAGAAGAACGGCGAGCACGGCGTATGGCAGTACAAGGTAGATCTTGCGCTTCCATGTGCAACTCAGAACGAGTTAGACCTGGAAGATGCGAAGATGCTTGTTGCGAACGGTGTCATCTCTGTAACAGAGGGTGCAAACATGCCTACTACTCTGGACGCTACCAAATATCTTCAGGAGAAAGGAGTTCTCTTTGTTGGTGGTAAAGCTGCCAATGCAGGTGGAGTTGCTACTTCCGCACTTGAGATGAGCCAGAACTCAGAGCGTTTAAGCTGGAGCTTCGAAGAGGTTGATGGAAAACTCAAAGGAATCATGGAGACCATCTACGCGAACATCAGCGATGCTGCAAAGAGATACAATATGACAATCGGCGGAAACGACGATTATGTAGCAGGCGCAAATATTGCCGGATTTGAGAAGGTAGTAGATGC
>JALEJB010000121.1 GCA_022768825.1 Lachnospiraceae bacterium | reverse complement strand
CGATCTTGTTTCCCATATCGGATACCTTCTCGGTTGCATGCTCGATGTCAGAAGCCATATGTACCGCACCCTTTGACATCTCTTCAACTGCATGAGAAATATCCTCGGCATTGCCGGATGTATTCGTTGCAATTGTCTGCAGTTCGTTTCCATTCTTCAAAAGCTCTTCCGAAGCACTCTGCACCCTTGCGACAATTTCCTGCAGCGCATTGGACAGCTTCAGTCGTGAGCGGATAATCGAATCAATCTCTTTGATGTTGCTCTTTGCTGTCTTGTATGGCTTCAGTTCACCCTCAGATAACAACTGAAGGTTCTTTGCAATAATCTCCAATGGTTCTTTGATTTTTCTTGCAATAAATATCTCTGCGACACAACAGATCACTACAACCAATATTGCAAATATGATCTGTTTGCTTACGGCGGAAAGAATTCTCTGATCAACAAGAGACTCTTCTTTTCCTGCAAAAGTCATACCGACTACGTTTCCGCTTTCATCCAAAAGTGGCAGATATTGTACATAATATTTTTCCCCATTGATGACAACGTTTTTCTCATTATAATCATTTCCCTGTGATACCGTGTTCCAGATTTTTTCATCTGCAGCTGTTCCCTCATTTCGGCCGGACGGATTGCTGTCATCGGTAATTGATGTCAGAAAACGCACATCCTCCATAAACAACGTCAGTTGTATATCATTGTCAAGCAAGCCGTCAATATACCTATGGTCATAGACCGGCATATGATCCCCTGTCAATGACATCTCGTTCTCATAAAACTCCCGAAGTCCTTCAGCAGCAACGCTCAGCTCATGATAGACATCCTCTTCCAAATATGCAATCATCTCCCTGGATGAGACATAGGTGATCACAGCTGATGCGAGCAATGTCGGAATCAGTCCGGTCAAGATCAAGGCGGTCATCATGGATATTCTTTTTTTATCCTTCTGTTTCTTCGGTGTCTTTGCTTCCTTAAATTTTTTTCCCATTTCGTACCCTCACTTAATAGATGTTTTTATAATTTGTGAATTGCGATACAGTTTGGCTTATCAATTGCGCAAGGCTTTCCATGCATCACAAAATACTTCTCCCCATAATTCATAGCAAAGCTGCATATCTCGTTGCTCTCATGATTCAGTGTCACAAAATGCTGATTGTCAGGGAATACCTCGATTGCCTTCGGGAACTCCCCACTAATTCTGCAATTAGTCACCAGAGAAAGCATTCCGGTTTCCGGATCGATCTCATAGATCACAGCCGAATTGACACCTGCATTGGCAACATATAAGTATTTTCCATCCTCAGTAATCGTCATCGCCGAAGCACTGCAGATGTCATCATCCTTCGGATCGGTCGTCGTAATCTCCTGCAGGAACTCAAAGTTTGGATTGTCATCCTCACTGGAATATGCATACACATTGACACAGTTTAACAGCTCACACAGGACATACGCATATTTCCCGTCTGCGGAAAAGAGCATACTCTTTGGAGCAGAATCGATCTGACAGCGAAGAATATCGGTATTGCGAAGCTTTCCTGCTTCATAGTCGACACGATAGATCTTGATATGATCCAGTCCGCCGTCTACCGCACATAAGAATTTGCGATCCGGTGTCTGCTTCACACAATTGACATGCGGGCGGGAGCTGCGCTCTGCGATGCATCGTCCCATTCCCTTGTGGAAGATGCCGTCTGCGATTCCCTCGATATGTCCGTCCTCCGTATTCAGACGCATCATTGATACACGGGCATCATGATAACCACCGACAAACAGGAAATCATCATCTCTGGAAATATCCACGTAGCAGCCGCGCATTCCACCGATCCACTCATGATTGATCATCTCCAGGTCACCATCCGGTAAGATCCGAAATGCCTCTACACCCTCATCCGCAATGGAATACAGATATTTTTTGCTGTGTGAAATCACAAGATGTGATGGGTTATTGATCGGAACTACCTTTCGTTCCGTCATCGTTCCGTTTGCTACATCCAGATCATAAAGATGAATACCAATACTGTTTTCATGGGTGTAGGTTCCTACATAAGCTACATACTTGTCACTGCTCATATTGTGCCTCCTCTTTTCTGCGTAAAATATCATAAGTTGTGAGTTCGCATCCTAAGTCCACCCATAATTTCTGCTGCGGATGCGGTGCACTCATCTGTTGCCTACCATCTTCATCGACAATATGTTTTACTGTCACTTCTATATTATCGCCATTAGGCTTCATAATTTCAATGGTTTCACCCACAGAAAATTTGTTTTTTTGTTCAATTGCGTACAATCCGGCTTCATTTTGCTCACCGATGATCCCCAGATACGTGTATTCCTTCACATACGTATTGCTGTCATAGATCTGTGCCTCCTCGGATGGTTTTCCGAAGAAAAATCCGGTTGTAAACTGCCGGTAAGTGCAATTGGAAATCTGATCCAGATACCATGGCATATTCTCTTTGTACTTTTCCGGTGATTCGAGGTAATCATCGATCGCCTTGCGATAAGTCCTCGCAACGGTCGCCACGTACAAAGCCGTCTTCATTCGTCCTTCAATCTTGAAGCTGTCAATTCCCGCATCGATCAGCTCCGGTACATGCTCGATCATGCAAAGATCCTTGGAGTTAAAAATATAAGTGCCTCTTTCGTTCTCATAAACCGGTAAATATTCACCCGGTCTGCTCTCTTCCACCACCGCATACTTCCAACGGCACGGATGTGTGCAGGCTCCCTGATTGGCATCCCGTCCGGTAAAATAATTGCTGAGCAGACATCTTCCCGAATAGGATATACACATCGCTCCGTGAACAAAGGTCTCAATTTCCAGATCATCCGGTATATGTTCGCGGATTTCCTTAATCTCAGCAAGTGACAATTCTCTTGCGCTGACCACACGCTTTGCTCCCTGTTTCTGCCAAAACAGATAGGTCGCATAATTCGTATTGTTGGCCTGAGTGCTCACGTGAAGCTCCATGTCCGGCAACACTTCCCTTGCAATCGTAAAGATTCCCGGATCGGAAATGATCAGTGCGTCCGGTCCTACGGATCTCAGTTCCTCAAAATATTCTCTCACACCTTCCAGATCGTAATTGTGTGCCAGAATATTTGCAGTTACATACACCTTTACATGATGCGCATGGGCAAATTCCACACCCTCACGCATCTCATCCAGTGTGAAGTTTTTGGCTTTCGCGCGAAGTCCGAAGACCTCTCCGCCGATATATACGGCATCGGCTCCGTAGATCACCGCTACCTTTAATACTTCCAGACTACTGGCTGGAACCAGTAATTCAGGGATTCTCATGTCGTTCTCCTTTTATCCTCGTTTTACTGTTAGGTGATTGCGAAACTCAATTCATATGTCGTTTTGGGTCATACGAGCACATGTATCACAGGCACGCTCTCGCTACTTGTCGCTGGCAGTGGTACATAAGTGACCAAAATACGGTCACTAAGTACCAGCCGCTCCAAAGTACCTGTAAGATACATGTGACTACGTAT
>JALEJB010000119.1 GCA_022768825.1 Lachnospiraceae bacterium | reverse complement strand
TATAAAATATAAGTATTACATATAAATTAGTTGACAGATTTAAAGCATGCATACTATAATAGATAATTAGATACGCATTTATATTTATTTTTTGAAAGGATACGTCAATTACTATGGCAATCAAAATTACATTAGCAAATCAAAAGGGTGGTGTAGGAAAAAGTACTACAGCATTAAATCTGGCCGACGCGTTAAAACACAAAAAGAAAAAAGTATTAATGATTGACATGGACGCACAATGTAATACAACCAGTGCGTATCATGCGAAAGTTGAAGGTGAAAATACCTTATATGACTTGTTAAACGGGGATTGTACAATCAACGAGGCCATTCAGCAGACGGATATGGGGGATATTATTGCTGCCGATTCTTTATTGCCGGATTTGGAATCAAAATTAAAGGAAAACGTCGGTGGATTTAATAAGATGAAAAAAGCTATCAAAGAAGTGGATCATGATTATGATTTTATTATTTTTGATACCCCTCCAAACCTGGGAGTGTTTATGATCAATGCCTTATCCGCAACAGATGGCGTAATTATCCCGATCTTACCACAGAAATTTGCAATTGACGGTCTTCAGAGACTTCTTACTACCATAAACGATGTCATAGACAATACCAATGAAAACTTAAAGATTTATGGCGTTGTTTTAACAATGTATGATGCTCGCAAAGAATTGGACCGCCTGATCCTTAGTAATCTTCCCAAAATTGGAGAAGAAACAGGCATACATATTTTTAAAACTCATATCCGTACCTGTCAGGATGTTAATAAAGCATTGGCAAATGAGCAGTCACTGATCGACACATACCCAAAAAGTACTGCAGCATTAGATTATATGGCATTAGTGAAAGAAATTATCAAGGAGACAAAATAATGGCAAAATCAACTCCACAGACCAAACCAAATTTATTTGGCACACTTACACAAAAACCTGTAAAAGAAGCAAAAAAAGATACAAAAGATCTAAATCAACCTTCCGTTTCCTCGACAAAAGCCAACAAATCAGTTGTATCCAGAGAGATAGTGGAAGAAAAAACCAATACCGACACCAAATCAAATGTTGTTGTAACAACCATGTCCGAACAATCCGATCACTCAAATAGCGTTGTAACTGCAACAGAAACTCTTTCAAAACCACAAGAACTGCAAAAACCAATGATCAATCCCACCCTTGATCCGGAACTTAAAGTAGAACAAGAAAATCCCCCCACTGTTTCTGCCCAGTCAGCAGAGACAAAAGAAATTCCATTCTCTAATAGGGAGGGAACCAACCATGCATCTTTGTTACTTACGAAAACTAATTTGAAATTTTTACGTATTCGCACCAGGCAACTTGGTACAACACTTCAAAAATATGTTGATTTATTACTACGCGAGGAAAAAGAACGTTGGAATGATGAACCAGGCTATGCAGATACCATTTATGATTATTGTGAAAACAGATTTAAAGAAGAAAAAAAAGTTATGTCATTGATTACCAGTAAAGAGGGAAATGATTTCTTAAATGAGGGCAGTATTGAAGCCGGTATAAAAAAAGTAACCTTTATGAACTATATCATTTCTCGAGAAATTGAACGAGAAGCAGCCGGTAATAAGAGGCAATCATTATAAAATAAATGAAGGAATGCAACGTCGATGTTGTATTCCTTTTTTTATTTATATTGTACAACAACAATTTATTTTATTATATTTATTTAGAATAGGCAGAATGCCTTGAAAACCTTGAAAATAAAAGGATTTTTCTTTTTTTTGAGACAAGAAATAGGAGTTAATCGGCATAGGATAAGAGAAAATAACAGCAAATATAGAAAAAATCGACGCATGTTGGTAGGAATTTAACGCAAAATTATTATAAACAGAATAAGAAATGAAACGCAAAATCAGAGTAAATTGGCAAATAATGTGAAATAACCGTTGCAAATTTCAGGTAAGATACCGCAAAATTGAACCTTATTAGAACGCTAAAAAGCAGTAACTTGACGCAATTTTGGAGAGTTAGAAAGAATGTAATGTCGTGCAGCTTTACTACAAACTTACCGCAAATATGGAGTCAAAAATATATTAACGCAAAGTAATGGAAATTTACCGCATTTCTGGAGAAAGATAAAAGAGATTAAGCTATAAAAGCATAATAGGAATTATTTAACGCAAATAAAAGTCAAACTTACCGCAAATATGGAGCAGACAGAAAGGGGGAACTATAAAAGATAAAAATAATGAAAAATAGCGAAAAATCAATGATTGACATGTAAAAGCAAAATCATTAAAATTGAAAAATGTAAGTACGTAAGTGTCGGCAAAAAGTACGAAAGTGTGGTTGAAAACATACTAAACACTACGTAAATGTCGGTTAAAAGCCGATGAATACAAAAAGATACAAAATTGTCGGTTACTTAATACGGAAATGTTGTTATTAAGATACGTAAATGTCGGTTAAAACAAAAAAATACGAAAGTGTCGGTAAAAAGGGGAAGAAAATGAACGAAGCAGCAAAATATTTTGAATCAAATGTGGCAGGAAGTTCCGTAAATGTCGCTAACAACCTGATACGAAGTAAAAAGGAAACCAGTCTTTTAGAGGCAAAATTAGAAATTTTAGGGCTCAAAAAACTGGACACGGATTGTGTGACAGTAGAAAAGGAAGATTCCTACGGCAATCGATATATTACTGACTCTGTCCGCATTTCGGCCGATGAGATTAAGCTTTTGATGGGTAGATCCGGCGGCAGTATCTATACAGAGATTCGGGAAGCTGCTATTAGTATGAAGCAGAAACTGGATATTTTTGAAGATCCAGAGAAACATCAGTTTGCAATTAAAAATTTGTATGGAGATGTATATTATGACAATGGCATTTTAACACTTGAGTATAATAATGATGCATCCGGGTATCTGTATAAGACAAAATCAAATTATACGAAGCTGTCTATGCCGATTGCATTTGCATTTGATCTGCATGCGGGATTTCAGCTTTATAAGAATCTTCGTTCATATACCTATGCATTAAAGAGTATTGATATGAGTCTTTCACAGCAGGAATTGCCGGAATTTACGAAAGCTTATAGTGTAGAAGAGTTACGAAGTACACTTGGATATATCAATTTAGAACAAAGTGAAGAAATGAAAAGAGAGGTTCGCAAACCACATCCAAACTGGACAAAGGTCGATCAGTTGGATAAGAAGCCGATGTATAAGCGTTGGAATGATTTTAAGACGAGGATATTAGAACCCGGTATTGAAGAAATCAATCGCATCAGTGATATTTATGTTGTACCGGAATATAAAAAGTCCGGCAGAGGCGGAAGGGTTACGGAAATTTTATTCCATGTTCAGTTAAATAAAAAATTTTATGAGGCAGGATATGTGGACTCAGATGGAACAAGTGTGATTGCGGCAGAATCAGGGGCAGAGGTGATCGAGGAGTTCGTTCCGGTTGATACAAAACTGATTGCGCAGGTTGTCACTATGATGAAGGCCAATAACGTGAATCCGACGCAGGCGGAAATGTTGTTAAATGAGGCAAAGGGTGATATCTCCAAGGTGAGGCTTGCGTATGATCTGAGCAAAAAACAGGAAAACATCGAGAATTTTATTGGTTGGATGCGGGCTGCCATTAAACGAGGATTTGCAGAGGAAGAACCAATCAAGACTGTATATGGAAGTACTGCGAAGGCAAAAGAGTTTCAAAAGCTGTCAGAAGACCGAAAGAGTGCACAGACAGCAGAACGTGTGTGGGAAAAAGCACAACAAAAAGAAGAATTTGCCGATTTTATTGAGTACATACAAGAAGAGTATGGCACAATGGAGGCATTTGATGTCTTGTATGAAACCGCAGAACAAAAATTTAATGAGTTTGCTGCTTGGAAAACCGGAAAAAAGCATTACATGTAGGAGTTACATATGCAATTGCAAAAATTATATAGCTTGACAAGACAAGCAATTGAACAGCAGCATATGATCAGTGCAGGGGATCGTGTTGCTGTTGGACTGTCTGGTGGAAAGGACAGTATTGCTTTGTTATATGCGATGTCCGGTCTTTCAAAATTTTACTCAAAACCGTTCGAATTAGAGGCAATAACGGTAGATCTGGGATTCGGTATGGATTTTTCAACGCTGGAATTGATTTGTGATCGGTTAAAGATCAGGTATCATGTGATATCAACAGATATCAAAGAGATTGTTTTTGATCTACGTAAGGAAAATAATCCCTGTTCCTTATGCGCAAATCTGCGCAAGGGTGCTTTGAATGCAAAGGCTGTGGAACTTGGCTGCAATAAGATTGCATATGCGCATCATAGAGATGATTTTATACAAACTTTTTTTATGTCTATGTTGATGGAGGGCAGATTACATACATTATCCCCTTATTTTCAACTGGAAAAAACAGGATTGTATCTGATGCGCCCATTATATCTGGTTAGTGAAGGTGAAATAAAAAGCTTTATAAAAAGACAGGATATAGAAGTGATCCGTAATCGTTGCCCACAGGATGGCATATCAAAAAGGGCACAAATGGATGATCTGGTGCGAAAACTGGCAAAGGATTATCCGGATATTCGAAAGAAGGTGTTTCATGCCCTGCAGGCGGCAGAATTCGATGACTGGAAGTCTGAAATGAAAAACAGAAACAGGATGGATCCTTACTGAGCATGAAGATAAAAGAATTGCGGGAGGTAAATATGAAAACAGAACATACAATGGAAAAAATTACAAAACAGATGAAAGCGGATAGCTATCAAATGGCAGCACTGTCAGTGGAAGTACGTAATACAATTCTTGCAAATGTAAAGGCAGCACTGCTTAAAAATCAGGATATGATTTTTGAAGCAAATAAAAAGGATATGGAATATGCACAGAAAAACGGTATTGCAGATTCGGTGAGAAAAAGACTGAAATTTGATGCACAAAAATTAAAGGATGTAACAGATGGGATCGATCAGTTGATTCAATTGCCTGACCCGATCGGTCAGACGTTGATTCAAAAGGAATTGGATGAAGGACTTCGATTGTATCGGATTTCCTGCCCGATTGGTGTCATTGGAATTATATTTGAAGCACGTCCGGACGCATTGGTTCAGATTTCATCACTATGTATGAAGAGCGGAAATTGTGCGGTTTTGAAAGGCGGAAAGGAAACGGCAAATACGAATAAGGCTCTTTTTGATATCATCTATCAGACTGCGATTGCTTCCGGAGCACCGGAAGGGTGTATGTTTCAGGCAGAGGGCCACAGCGAGATTGATGAATTGTTGGAATGTAATAAAAATGTGGATCTTCTGATACCGAGAGGATCAAACCAATTTGTGCAATATATTATGAATCACACCAAGATTCCGGTAATGGGACATGCAGATGGAATTTGCCATACATATGTGGATAAAGATGCGGACTTAGAAAAGGCTGTAAAAATTATCATTGATGCAAAGACACAGTATACGGCTGCGTGTAATGCAACAGAGACATTATTGGTGGATCGGGCAATTGCAAAGACAGCATTACCCAAATTTGCAAAGGAATTGGAACAGGTTCATGTAAAACTTCGCGGCACCGAGGAGGTAAAAGACATCATCGCGTGTGAGACCATGCAGGAAAATGAATTTAATACGGAATATCTGGATCTGGTGCTTTCGGTGAAAATAGTGGATGGAGTGGAAGAAGCGGTGAAACATATCAATACATATGGTTCTCACCATACGGATTGTATCATTACGGAAAATAAGGAAACTGCTGAAAGGTTTATGCAGCTTGTAGATTCGGCCGGTGTATATATGAATTGCTCCACCAGATTTGCAGATGGATTTCGTTACGGATTTGGTGCAGAGGTTGGAATCAGTACGAGTAAGATTCATGCGAGAGGACCTGTTGGTCTGGAGGGACTTACCACGTACAAATATAAGCTTTATGGAAATGGGCAAATTGTGGATGATTATGCACAGGGAAGAAAGCAGTTTCACTTTAAGAATCTTTAGGATGTGCAAAAATATTCTCAGATGGAGTATTGTAAAATGAAATACAATTACAAAAAAATGATTGCAATCACTTGTATGGTATGTATGATGGCGAGTATGCTGACTGCTTGCAGTGAAACAGATCAGGAGAAAGAAATCAAAGAGGTTGTAGCTAATGAAGAAGAGATAGAACTGGAAAAAACAGGTGAATCGGAAACAATTATTTTATATACCAATGATGTGCATGCATATATAAATAACTCTTATCAGGATGACAACGATAATGAGATACGTGGTTTATCCTATGCCAGTGTTGCAGCTTTGAAACAGGAATTATCACAGCAGGGACATACCGTGTATCTGGTTGATGCGGGAGATCATATGCAAGGCAGTGTCTATGGTCAGCTGGATGAAGGTCGTTCTGTGATCAATCTTATGAATGCTGCAGGATATGATCTGGCGGTTCCGGGGGACCACGATCTGGACTATGGTATGTATTGCTTCCTTGCAAGAGTGGCAAAGGCAGAATTTCCCTATGTGTCCTGTGATTTTTATGAAGTGAGTTCAGGAGAAACAGTGTTACCTGCTTATCAGGTGATAGAAAGAGATGGAAAACGCATTGCATTTGTGGGAATTATGACACCGGAGTCATGGGATTATGTTCAGAATTCGAATGTTTCTGATGGGGAAAATTTGCAGCAATATGATTTCTATGGAATGGATCATGCCAAGTCATTTTATAAATCTGTGCAAAAGGTGATCAATGCGGCAAAAAAAGAGGCTGATTATGTCATTGCGATTGGTCATACAGGAGAAGATGAAAGCGCTCATCCGTATTGTAGTACAGATATCATTGCAAATGTAAAAGGATTGGATGCGTATATTGACGGACATTCCCATAATAGTGTGGATATGCAGCTTGTTGCGGATGAGGAGGGAAAAGAGATTCCTTTGACGCAGGCAGGAAGTGAGTTCAGTGCTATCGGGAAAATGACAATTTCCGATAAAGGTATTACAACAGAGCTGATTACTGAATATGAAGGTCGTGAGGAGTCAGTTGAACAGTTGGAAGATCAATGGATTCAAGAAGTGGAAAAACAGCTTGGCAAGCAGATTGCATCTTCAGAAATTGATTTCTGTATTTCTGATCCGGAACATGAAGAGAATCGTTTGATTCGCAGAATGGAGACAAATCTTGCTGATCTGACGGCTGATAGTATTTATTACTATTTTAATGAAGTAGAACAGATGAGCTGTGATGTGGCATTTACAAACGGTGGTGGAATTCGTGCAGGTCTGTCAAATGGAGAGATCACATACGAAAACTGTCGGGATGTATGCCCCTTTGGCAATTTTATCTGTATGGTCAAAGTAACGGGACAGGATATTGTGGACGCTTTGGAATGGGCAAGTGCCCAGTTGGGCGTAATCGACGAAGAAGGAAATGATACAGAATGTGGATTTTTATTGCATGCAGCAGGATTGAAGTATATAGTGGACACAACAATTGAAAGTTCTTGCGTAGAAGACGACCGGGGGATGTGGTCTGCCGGACCTACCGGAGAATATCGCGTCAAGGATGTAGAAATCTACAATCGTGAGTTGGGAGAATATGAACCCGTTGATTTGGAGAAGAAATACAACGTCGCAAGCTATCATTATTTGCTGCGAAATAATGGTGGTGGACTGGCAATGTTTGAAAAAGCAGAGCTTATCAGGGATTATGTAGGTGAGGATGCGATGATTTTGGCAGAGTATCTGAAGAGTTTTACAAAGGAAGAAGGAGAAGATCCAATTCTGACATCTCAGAATAGTCCGCTTTTTGCATATCCAAACTATCAGTTGAATTATGAAAATATATATGGAAGCGGACGTCTGAAAACGATAACAACAATTTCCTATTAAAAAGGGATAGTAATTTATTGCTGTCTGGTTTATACTTAGGTTGTGTTTTTGACAGAGAAAATCACAACCTTTTTTATTTCATAGGAAATTCCGATGGATTTCCTATGAAACAAAAAGGATGCGCACTCGCACGTATGGTAGATGTTTCGTTGCAACCGTGCTCGGCGCGCAAAGTGTTCAAGCCCCTCATGATTGAGGGGATGGGGGAGTTGATGTGGGCTTGCCCACTTTGTTCTTTGGAACGACATATGAGTATGGAAAATAAAGTAATAGAGTCGATAACTAAATTAGAAAAAGCGCATTGCTTAAACGATGATGAGTGGTCTTTGTTAATTGATGGCAGATACGACAGACAGGTTTTGTTTGAGCGGGCCAATCAGATCTGTGAGCAATATTATGGAAACAAGGTTTACATTCGGGGATTAATTGAATTTTCCAATTATTGCAGAAATGATTGTCTGTATTGTGGGATACGTAAAAGTAATGTTCTTGCGGATCGCTATCATTTGACGAAGGAACAGATACTGTCTTGTGCAAATGAAGGATATGGACTGGGATTTCGAACATTTGTTATTCAGGGGGGAGAAGATTTATCCTATTCGACGGGGGATATTGCAGACATTGTTCGTGCAATCAAAGCTTCGCATCCGGATTGTGCAGTGACACTGTCCCTTGGAGAGCGAGAAATGAGTGACTATAAAATCTGGAAGGAGGCCGGTGCAGATCGGTATCTGCTTCGCCATGAAACTGCCGATGAGGCGCATTATCAAAAACTTCATCCTGACGATATGAGTCTGACTCACAGAAAACAGTGCCTGTTTGATTTGAAGGCTCTCGGATATCAGGTTGGTTGCGGATTCATGGTGGAATCGCCCTATCAGAAGACAGAACATCTGATTCAAGACATGCAGTTTATCAATGAGTTGCAACCCCATATGGTCGGAATCGGACCGTTTATTCCGCATAAGGATACGCCTTTTGCAAAAGAAAAGCAGGGTAGTCTGGAACGTACACTTACAATGGTGGCTTTGACAAGAATTATGCTGGGAAATGCGCTGATTCCCGCTACGACAGCGTTGGGAACGATTGATCCAAGGGGAAGAGAAAAAGGGTTACTTGCGGGCGCAAATGTGGTGATGCCGAATTTGTCTCCGGTTCATGTCAGAGAGGCATATTCGCTTTATGATCATAAAATATGTACGGGTGAGGAAGCGGCAGAGTGTATTGTCTGTCTTTCAAACCGTGTGAAATCAGTTGGTAAGGAAATCGTCATTGATCGGGGAGATTATAAACCAGTGGATGAAAACAACAGATAGGAGGACCAAAGATTATGTATAATCCAAAATCGTTACTTGCAGATGAATTTATCGATCACCAGGAGATCTTAGATACGCTTGCGTATGCGGATCAAAATAAGAATAATATCGAATTGATTGAATCAATATTAGAGAAGGCCCGGCCAAGAAAAGAGGGAAACAACACATATTGTGCAGGACTTACACACAGAGAGGCATCTGTGCTGCTTGCGTGTGAGGACGAAACGATGATCCAAAAGATGTATGATCTGGCAGAGGAGATTAAAAAAGCATTTTACGGAAATCGAATTGTGATGTTTGCACCGCTTTATTTGTCAAACTATTGCATCAATGGATGTGTGTATTGCCCTTATCATGCAAAAAATAAGCATATTGGGCGGAAAAAACTGACGCAGGAAGAAATCCGGCAGGAAGTGATCGCATTGCAGGATATGGGTCATAAGCGTCTGGCAATCGAAGCCGGAGAAGACCCTAAGAATAATCCGATTGAGTATATCTTAGAGAGTATCAAAACAATCTATTCCATTCAGCACAAAAACGGTGCGATCCGTCGTGTCAATGTCAACATTGCTGCGACAACTGTAGAAGAGTATAAGATGTTAAAGGATGCCGGAATTGGAACTTATATCTTATTCCAGGAGACATATCATAAAGAAAGTTATTTGAAACTTCATCCGACCGGACCAAAGCACGATTACAATTACCATACAGAGGCGATGGATCGCGCAATGGAGGCAGGAATTGACGATGTGGGTCTGGGTGTGTTATTTGGCTTGGAGTTGTATCGTTATGAATTTGCAGGACTTCTCATGCATGCAGAGCATCTGGAAGCGGTACATGGAGTGGGACCGCATACGATTAGCGTGCCGCGTGTAAAACCGGCAGATGATATTAATCCGGATGAATTTGATGGTGGAATTTCAGATGATATTTTTGCAAAAATATGTGCATTGATTCGCATTGCGGTTCCATACACAGGAATGATCATTTCTACCAGAGAAAGCCAGAAGGTACGAGAGAAAGTGATTCGATTGGGAGTATCTCAGATATCCGGTGCGTCACGTACCAGTGTCGGCGGATATTGTGAAGAAGTTCGACCGGAGGATACAAACCAGTTTGATGTATCGGATCAGAGAACATTGGATGAGGTTGTCAAGTGGCTCATGGAGATGGGGTATATTCCGTCTTTTTGTACGGCATGTTATCGAGAGGGACGTACCGGAGATCGTTTTATGGCATTGTGTAAAAACGGCCAGATTCAGAACTGCTGTCATCCGAATGCGCTGATGACATTAAAGGAATATCTGATGGATTATGCTTCCGAGGAGACGCGGGCAATCGGTGAGGCTTTGATCGAAGCAGAGCTTAAGCATATTCCGAGAGAGCAGACGCGCGAGATTTGTAAGGATCATTTAGCAAAAATTGAACAGGGAATACGTGACTTTAGATTTTAACAGATGAGAGGACATGAGAGATGGGAATGAATGAAACACCTTCAGGAGAACGACTTCATATCGCTTTTTTTGGAAAACGCAATGCAGGAAAGTCCAGCCTGGTAAATGCGATTACCGGACAGGATTTGTCGGTTGTATCTGATGTGGAAGGAACGACGACAGATCCGGTTTCAAAATCGATGGAATTGTTGCCGATCGGACCGGTTCTTATTATTGACACACCGGGATTCGATGACGAAGGTGAATTGGGTGCATTACGTGTAAAAAAGACAAAACAGATCTTAAATAAGGCGGATGTGGCGATTCTCGTGATAGATGCGACTGTCGGTATGTCTGATTGTGACAAGGAACTGCTGGATTTATTTGAGGATAAGAAGATTCCGTATTTAAAGGTATGGAATAAAAGTGACCTGATTGCAGACGACGATCTGGATGGAGTGGTGGTCAGTGCGAAAGATCAAATTGGAATCTGGGAACTGAAAGAGAAGATCGGAGTACTTGGAAACAGAGGCAGTAATGAGAAAAAACTGGTTGCTGATTTGGTCAGCCCACTGGATTTTGTCGTATTGGTTGTGCCAATTGATTCTGCAGCACCAAAGGGAAGGCTGATCCTGCCACAGCAACAAATGATCCGTGATCTGCTGGAGGCGGGTGCAATATCGATTGTCGTTCGTGAGAGTGAGTTAGAAGAAACACTGAGCCGATTGGGACACAAACCGGCAATGGTGATCACTGACAGTCAGGCTTTTTCGGTGGTTAGTGAGATTGTGCCACAGGATGTTCCGCTGACTTCCTTTTCCATCCTGATGGCGAGATATAAAGGCTTTTTGGAGACGGCTGTGAAAGGTGTCTGCGCAATTGATCGGTTAAAGGATGGGGATAAGGTATTGATCTCCGAAGGCTGTACCCATCATAGACAGTGCGATGATATCGGTACAGTAAAGATCCCGACCTGGTTGAAACAATATACGGGAAAAAATCTTATCATTGAAACATCTTCGGGAATAGGATTTCCGGAGGATTTGTCAGAATACGCATTAATTATTCATTGCGGTGGATGTATGCTGAATGAGCGAGAGGTGCTCTATCGCATGAATCATGCAATGGATGAAGGAGTCCCGTTTACCAATTATGGGATCGTGATTGCATATATGAAAGGAATACTGGCTCGCAGTATTGAGTTATTTCCAAACTTATTAAAATTGCTGAACACTTAGTACTTCTTGAGCCGTCGGTAAAAGATATGAATAAAAGATGGAAGGAAAAATATTTTGGAACGCGCGACTTTTATCTCTATGTTCTTGGAATTGTGATTCCAATGATCATACAGAATCTGATCACTAATTTTGTCAGTATGTTGGACAATATTATGGTCGGTCAGGTGGGAACGGCGCAGATGAGTGGTGTGTCTATCGTAAACCAGTTTCTGTTTGTTTTTAACCTTACTGTATTTGGTGCGGTAAGCGGCGCAAGTATCTTTGGAACACAGTTTTTTGGAAAAAAGGATTACAAATATCAGAAATATACCTTTCGTTTTCGGCTCCTGTTGTCAGCTCTTTTAGTGCTTGTTGCATCGGCTGTTTTAGTGTTGTTTGGGGAAAATCTGATTCGGTTATTTTTAAGCTCAGACGACTCCAAAGACGTGATTGAGATGACGCTTACATATGGAATGGACTATCTGCGGATCATGTTGATTGGATTGATCCCGTTTTCGATCGGACAGGCGTATGCCAGTGTTGTTCGTGAATGTGGAGAGACAAAGATTCCGATGTACGGTTCGCTGGCTGCACTGGGAGTGAATCTTTTTTTTGATTACGGGTTGATCTTTGGACGATTTGGCCTGCCTTGCATGGGAGTCAAAGGTGCAGCAATTGCAACGGTGATTGCCAAAACGATAGAAGCATTGATTGTGATGATCTGGGCGCATACACATCCTGATCGGAATCCGTATATTGTTGGATTATTCAGAGGATTTTATATTCCGGGAAGCCTGACTAAAAGTATTATCATCAAAGGTTGCCCGCTTTTGGTGAATGAATTTATGTGGTCATTTGGCATGTCTGTGATTGCGCAGTGCTATTCGGTACGGGGACTGGAGGTTGTAGCAGCAAGAAATATTGCCAGTACATTGTCGAATCTGTTTAATGTTGTATTTGTTCAGTTGGGGCATAGTATCGGAATAATTATTGGATTGAAGCTGGGAGCCGGTCTGTTGGAAGAGGCAAAGGATGCAGCAATAAAGCTGATGGTTTTTGGCGAAATTTTGACGACAGGAGTTGCAATCGTGATGGTGCCGTTTGCATATATTTTTCCGAATTTATATAATACGGAAGAGTCGGTGAAGGCATTAGCAACTTTTTTTATTCTGGTACAGGCAATTGCCATGCCAATCTGGGCATATACGAATGCGAGTTACTTCATATTAAGAAGCGGAGGAAAAACCGGAATTACATTTTTGTTCGATTTTCTTTTTAGTTGGGCGGTTATGATTCCGCTGGCATTTGTGTTGACGAATTATACAACAATGGATATTCATTTATTATTCAGTATTGTGACATTTTCGGAGATTTTGAAGGTGTTTGTTGGATATTTCATGGTTAGAAGCGGAATCTGGATCAACAACATTGTGGAACATGAGGGCGCATAGGTTATGAGGGGGGATAAGTGATGGCATCATATTTATATTTTTTTGTTTTTATTATCGTATTTCTGCTGTTCGGGCTGTTATTGTTTCAGAAACGTCCAAGTAAATATTTTATCATGACTTTCATATGTGTATTTTTTGAATGCTATTCTTTTTGGGCATGTTCGGTGGCAAAAAATTCATCAGAAGCGGCATTGTCCTGTAGAAATCTGTATTTGGGAGCTGTGTGGCTCAACTTTTTTATTCTTTTAAGTATTGCAGATATCTGTGCGATCAAGCTACCGCGCTGGGTGGTTGTTTTGGCAACAGTTGCGAATACGATCATGTTTGGTCTTTCACTTACCATTGGACTCAATCCGATTTATTATAAGGGGATTGATGTGACTTTTGTACACGGTTCTACGGTGATGGTGAAAGAATACGGACCGGCGCATGCAGTTTATTTTTGGTTTGTCCTGATCTATATGGTTGCAACATTGGGAGTGACCATTTATGGAATCCGAAACCGTTCGGTTGTTTCATATAAATATGCCATATTAATTCTTGCAATTGTTGTTGTAAACACTGTCGTTTATTTTTTACGGATCATCTTAAAACCGACATTTGATTTTGCGTCGATATCGTATGTGATCTCGCTTGCAATCATGTATTATCTGCAATATCGAATCGAACTTTATGATTCGACATTTTTAGAGGCGGGGCGTCAGGTGCTGGATGATAAGGCAATTATTTATCTGGATAATAACCTTCTGTATATGGGATGCTCCAATAATGCATCGTACATTCTGCCGGAATTGAACAAATTCAGTTTGGAACGACCGGTTCCGGAGGGAGAAACTGTCTTATATCAGACGATCATTCCGTGGGTGATTGAATTTGATCAGTTTGACAAAAGCAGTACACAGATTTTGGAATTGAAGGATAAGATTTATCGCTGTGAGATTTCTTATTATAAGAAACGGTTTGGTCTGATTGAGAAAAACATTGGATTTTTGATTGTGCTTTCCGATGATACCAATCAGCAGAACTATATCAATTCTTTGAATGCATATACCCAAAAGCTGCACATCAAAGAGGAAGAATTAAGGCTGCAGAAAGAAATTGCAGAGAAAGAATTGATAAAAAAGCAGGAAATGATCGACGAACTCCTAAAAAAATGTGGCAATATTGATGATAAAAGTTAATATTATTATGAAATAATACTATTGATATAAATAATATTTTTTGTTACTTTAATATACGGATCTATGGAAAGTTTTACAAGAAAAGAAAAAGGCATGGTGTCAGTAATGAATCAGGGATTTAATAACGACAAGTATTTAAAGATGCAATCAGAGCATATCAAGGAGCGCATTGCGCAGTTTGATAATAAGCTTTATCTGGAGTTTGGAGGAAAATTGTTTGACGATTATCATGCATCACGTGTGTTACCGGGATTTAAACCGGATTCAAAGCTTCAGATGTTGTTGCAGCTAAAGGATCAGGCGGAGATTGTCATTGTGATTTCTGCAGAAGATATTTCAAGCAACAAGATTCGCGGCGACTATGGCATCACGTATGATCAGGAGGTACTTCGTCTTATTGATGCATTTACGGAATATGGTCTTTTTGTGGGCAGTGTCTGTATTACAAAATATTTCCCGGAGACAGAAATTGATAATTTTACCAAGAAGCTGAATGAGATCGGAATCAATACGTACAAGCATTACAAGATTGCCGGATATCCGAATGATGTGGCACAGATCGTAAGTGATGATGGTTACGGTAAAAATGAATTTATCCAGACAAGCAGACCGCTGGTGGTTGTTACTGCACCGGGACCGGGCAGTGGAAAAATGGCAACCTGCCTGTCGCAGCTTTATCATGAATACAAGCACGGTGTTAAGGCGGGATATGCGAAGTTTGAGACATTCCCAATTTGGAATCTTCCGTTAAAGCATCCGGTGAATTTAGCTTATGAAGCTGCGACTGCAGATCTGAATGATATCAATATGATCGATCCGTTTCATTTGGAAGCATATGGGAAGACAACTGTCAACTATAATCGGGATATTGAAATTTTCCCTGTTTTGAATGCAATGTTTGAACTGATCGCCGGCGAGAGTCCATATAAGTCACCAACGGATATGGGTGTCAATATGGCAGGAAACTGTATTATGGATGATGCAGCCTGTTGTGAGGCATCAAACCGGGAGATCATTCGACGTTATTATAAGAGCTTATGTGATCAGAAGATCACAGGAACCGGAAAGGAAGAGGCTTACAAATTACAGATCTTGATGAAACAGGCTGGAATTACGGTAAGCTGCAGACCGGTTGTGGATGCTGCGAAGGCAAAATCAGCAGAATGTGGTGGAACGCCTGCGATTGCAATTGAACTGAGTGACGGAACAATTGTAACGGGTAAAACCGGAACATTACTGGGAGCAGCATCATCCGCCTTGTTAAATGCATTGAAACGTCTGGCGAATATTGACCAGGAGCTGGATCTGGTATCAGCAGAGTCGATCAGCCCAATCCAGACTTTAAAAACAGAATATTTAGGAAGCAGAAATCCGAGACTTCATATCGATGAGATATTAATCGCATTATCTTCTTCGGTTGCAAGCAATTCGTTTGCAGATACTGCTTTGAAGCAGATCCCGGCTTTGCAGGGATGCGATGTGCATTCGACGGTTATATTGTCATCCGTTGATGCCAATATGTTTAAACGTCTGGGAATGAATCTGACTTGTGAACCTGTTTATGAGGATGAGCGGAGTTATCACAAAAATTAATTGGAAATAAACATACGAATTTTAGGAAGAAAAGGAAGACACGGCAATGGGTGGATTTTTTGGAGTTGCATCAAAAGAGAACTGTAATTTTGATTTGTTTTTTGGAACAGATTATCATTCGCATTTAGGTACGAGAAGAGCAGGAATGGCAGTCTATGGGGAGAATGGATTTCAGAAGTCGATTCATAATATTGAGAATTCGCCATTCCGTACGAAATTTGATAAAGAGCTGGATTCGCTAAATGGAAATTACGGAATTGGTTGTATTTCAGATTATGAGGCGCAGCCAATCCTGGTTCGTTCCCATCATGGGACCTATGCGATCACGACGGTTAGTAAAATTAATAATTCAAAAGAATTGGTTGACGAGATCGTAGCAAACCGTACACATTTCTTTGAGATGGCAAATGGTGAGATCAATGCAACCGAACTGATTGCAGCGTTGATCAATCAGAAGGATAATTTTATCGAGGGAATCAGGTACGCACAAGAGCGCGTAGACGGATCAGTTTCCATGCTGATTTTAACCGAAAAAGGCATTTATGCGGCAAGAGATAAGCGCGGTAGAACACCGGTAGTTCTGGGCAAAAAAGAAGGTGCAAACTGTGCATGCTTTGAGAGTTTTTCTTATCTAAATCTTGGTTATCAGGATCATCGTGAGTTAGGCCCCGGAGAGATTGTTGTATTCGACGAGAATCAGGTGAAAACATTGGTTGCGCCGGGCAAAGACATGAAAATCTGCACGTTTCTGTGGGTATATTATGGATATCCTTCCGCAAAATACGAAGGTGTCAATGTGGAGGAGATGCGTTATAAATGCGGTCAGTTACTTGCGCGTCGAGATAATGTGGAGGCAGATGTGGTAGCAGGTGTACCGGACTCCGGTACCGCCCACGCAGTCGGATATGCGAATGAGTCAGGAATCCCGTTTTCGCGTCCATTTATCAAATATACACCAACCTGGCCAAGATCATTTATGCCGACAATCCAGAAACAACGTAATTTGATCGCACATATGAAACTGATTCCGGTTCATGAGTTGATCCGTGATAAGAAGCTGCTCTTGATTGATGATTCTATCGTACGTGGAACGCAGCTTCGCGAGACAACGGAATTTTTATATGAGAGTGGGGCAAAAGAGGTACATATCCGTCCGGCTTGCCCGCCGCTTTTGTTTGGGTGTAAATATTTGAACTTTTCCAGATCATCTTCTGAGATGGAATTGATTGCAAGACGTGTGATTGAGGAACTGGAAGGTGGACCGGTTAGCGATGAAGTATTGCAGAAATATGCAGATCCGGATACCTCGGAGTATGAAAAAATGGTAGACGGTATTTGTAAAAAACTGAATTTTACATCCTTAAGGTATCATCGTCTGGATGATATGCTGGAGTCAGTTGGAATTGATCCGGATCAGTTATGTACCTACTGTTGGAATGGAAAGGAATAATTTTTACTAGACCTTTGGGACAAAAGGGTATATAATGAGATATAGATTCGACACATTTGAGTGAGGGAGGATATCATATGGATTTTGCAATTGGAAGTACCGGAAGCTATAGCAGTTTGACACGTACCAAGCCGATGAACTATGCAGTGGAAAACCAGTCACAGGTGTCGAATGCATATCAGCAATCGACTGAAGATATTTCCAAAAGCAGAGGATTTCAGCCTGTAGGCGCAGCGAATCCTGTTCAGTATCCGAATCAGGTAAATGTACAAGAGGCTTCCATTGCCTCGATTCAAAAATCGCAGGAGACGAATCGAGAGTTTAATCATGTGGCACAAAGTTTTGTCGGGCAGGTTACCGGGTATTCAGCCGGAAGTGTAGCAACCGGATATGATATTGTCGGAAGCCAATTTGATGCGTTTGCATAATAAAATTTTACCCCCACCAAATATTTGGTGGGGGTTTATATGTTATGGAGTGAGAATGGTACTTAAGGATAAAGACATACGCGAGCCATTGTTCGAATTTCTGGAAGAAAGATATGCAAAGGTTCGGATTTTAGAGGAACAGACAATCGGCGATTCCAGAGCAGATATTATGATGATCTTGCCGGATCGGATCATTGGAATTGAAATTAAGAGTGATGCTGACACCTATGCGAGATTAGAGCGTCAGGTGAAGGACTATGAATTATATTTTGATGCCAATATGGTTGTGGTAGGATCGACGCATGCCATTCACGTCTCAGAGCATATTCCGGATCATTGGGGAATCATTTCCGTGGAGGAGATAGACGAGACGTTAGATTTCTATGTGGTGCGGGAAATGAAACCGAATCCCAATCGGGAATTAAAGAGGAAGATCCGTATTCTTTGGCGGCCGGAACTGGCCCATATTCAGGAATTGAATATGATGGCAAAATATAAAGACAGATCCAAAGACTTTGTACGGGAAAAAATCATAGAAAAAGTACCGGAGGAAATCCTGCACACGCAGATTTCAGAGGAACTGTTTGAGCGGGATTACGATACAATCGCAGAACAGATCAAAGCCTACAGACAGGCACAAAATCCGACGAAACGAGTTCATGTAAAGAAAAAGAAATATCGGAGAAAGAA
>JALEJB010000059.1 GCA_022768825.1 Lachnospiraceae bacterium | reverse complement strand
TGAAGACGCAGGTGCAGCTTTCGAATACCTATCATTTACATGTTCGTACCGGAGACGAAACGATCAAAGAATTGGGTGGTCTTCATAAATTTATGGTATGGGACAAGCCGATCCTGACGGACAGCGGTGGGTTTCAGGTATTTTCCCTGGCGGGGCTTCGCAAGATCAAAGAGGAAGGTGTGCATTTTCATTCGCATATTGACGGGCGAAAGATTTTTATGGGACCGGAGGAGAGCATACAGATCCAGTCCAATCTGGGTTCTACCATTGCCATGGCATTTGATGAGTGTCCGCCGGCACTGGCAGAAAGAAATTATGTCGCGCAATCCGTAGAGCGTACCACTCGCTGGCTGCAGCGTTGCAAGGATAAAATGGCACAGCTGGCCAAACAGGAAGACACGATCAATAAACAGCAGCTGCTGTTTGCCATCAATCAAGGGGCGATCATTGAGGATATCCGTATCGATCATGCAAAACGAATCTCCGAGATGGAACTGGATGGCTATGCGATCGGAGGTCTGGCGGTCGGAGAGTCCCATGAGCAGATGTATCATATTCTGGATGTAACTGTTCCGCATCTGCCGAGAAAGAAACCGACTTACCTGATGGGCGTCGGCACACCTGCCAACATTTTGGAGGCGGTGGACCGAGGAGTGGATTTCTTTGACTGCGTTTATCCAACCAGAAACGGAAGACACGGGCATGCATATACCCATGAAGGAAAGATCAATCTGTTGAATCAGAAGTTTGAAAAAGATATGTGCCCGATCGAAGAGGGATGTGGTTGTCCGGTTTGTCAAAAGTATTCCAGAGCTTACGTCAGACATCTGCTCAAGGCAAATGAGATGCTGGGCATGCGCTTTATGGTCATGCATAATCTGTATTTTTATAACAATATGATGGAGGAAATCAGAACAGCTTTGGACGAAGGCCGGTTTGCATCCTACAAAAAAGAAAAATTGTATGAGATGAGTCAGAATGAGATTCATCATGCAAGGGGATAAAAATTTTTCTTGATGTTATCGCCTTTGTTGTGTATTATAGTAGTTGTGTTTTGGTTTGCACTGATCGATCAGTGCGATCACGCATCAGCAACGATGAAACAGATGCGTAAAGAATGGAGGAAATGAATATGATTTTAGCAAGCGCACAGGCCGGTGGTATGGCCGGAATGATACTCTGGATTGTGATTTTGATCGGATTTATGTATTTCTTTATGATCAGACCACAGCAGAAAGAACAGAAAAATAAGCAGGCAATGATTTCTGCAATCGAAGTTGGTGATACGGTGCTGACAACAAGCGGATTTTACGGTACGATTATTGATCTTTCCGACGAAAGTACGGTAATCATTGAATTCGGTAATAACAGAAACTGTCGTATTCCAATGCAGCGCGCGGCAATCGCTGCTGTAGAGAAACCGGAGGAAGCAGCCAAAGCTTCTGATGAGAAGAAAGATAAAAAATAAGAATTGGATAGGCGGGGCGTATACGGGTTTGCGGTATACGCCTTTTGCAACATCTGTTCATATTTGTGGATAAGAGATAGGAAATAGAAGGGAAGAAGAATATGAATTATCATGTAGGTGTCATAGCCGGAGACGGAATCGGACCGGAGGTCGTAGCAGAGGCAAAGAAAGTTCTGGATGCGGTAGGAAAAAAATTTGGACATACCTTTGCGTATGATCCGATCCTGATGGGAGGATGCTCGATTGATGCAACCGGTGTACCCTTGACGGATGACGCGATCGCTCATGCAAAGGCGGCAGACGCAGTGCTGATGGGATCCATTGGCGGCAATACAGCAACTTCGCCGTGGTATCAGCTTCCGCCACAGCTTCGACCTGAGGCTGGATTGTTAAAGCTTCGCAAAGCTTTAAATTTATTTGCAAATTTGAGACCGGCTTATTTATATGAGGAATTAAAAGAAGCGTGTCCGCTTCGCGATGACATCATCGGAGACGGATTCGACATGATGATCATGAGAGAACTGACCGGTGGTCTGTATTTCGGAGATCGCGTGACAGAGGAGAGAGAGGGTGTCCTGACAGCAGTGGATACACTGACCTATAATGAGAACGAGATCCGAAGAATTGCCATTCGCGGCTTTGATATTGCGAGAAAGCGCAGAAAGAAAGTAACCAGTGTGGACAAAGCAAACGTGCTGGACTCTTCCCGTCTGTGGAGAAAGATCGTAGAAGAGGTAGCGAAGGATTATCCGGATGTTACATATGAACATATGCTTGTAGACAACTGTGCGATGCAGCTTGTAAAAGATCCGAAGCAGTTTGATGTGATCCTGACAGAGAATATGTTTGGAGATATCCTGTCAGACGAGGCGAGTATGGTGACAGGCTCTATCGGAATGCTCAGCTCTGCAAGTTTGAATGACACGAAATTTGGTTTGTATGAGCCAAGCGGTGGTTCCGCTCCGGATATTGCAGGAAAAGGAATTGCCAATCCGATCGCGACAATCCTTTCTGCGGCAATGATGCTTCGCTATTCCTTCGATCTGGATGCAGAGGCAGATGCGGTAGAAAATGCCGTTAAGCAGGTATTAAAGGATAATTATCGAACCATCGATATCATGCCGCAGGAAGAGGCAAAGAAAGCAACAGTGACACAAGTCGGAACAGCTCAGATGGGTGATCTCATTGTGGAGAGATTGTAAGGAGCAGTTGGAAAGATAACAGATGACCGATCAAGACGTAGCGGAAACGTGCTTGACCAATAGAAAGGAGAACATATGCAGAGTGATAATGCGAGAGCCGGCATGCAGCAGGCACCGGCAAGAAGTTTGTTTAATGCTTTGGGATTTACCAAAGAAGAAATGAAGAAACCGATGGTAGGTATCGTAAGCTCGTACAATGAGATCGTACCGGGACATATGAACATTGATAAAATTGTGGATGCTGTCAAACTGGGTGTCGCAGAGGCCGGCGGAGTACCGGTTGTATTTCCTGCCATCGCAGTCTGTGACGGAATCGCGATGGGACATATCGGTATGAAATATTCGCTTGTTACCCGTGATCTGATCGCTGATTCTACCGAGTGTATGGCGATTGCGCATCAGTTTGACGCGCTTGTCATGGTTCCAAACTGTGACAAGAATGTTCCGGGACTTCTGATGGCAGCTGCAAGACTGAATCTGCCGACGGTATTTGTATCCGGTGGTCCAATGCTGGCAGGACGTGTAAAGGGTGCGAAGAGATCCCTTTCGTCTATGTTTGAGGCAGTTGGCTCTTATGCGGCAGGAACAATGACAGAGGATGATGTGGATGAATTTGTAGAAAAGGTTTGTCCGACCTGTGGTTCATGTTCCGGTATGTATACTGCCAACTCTATGAACTGTTTAACCGAGGCACTGGGAATGGGGCTTCGCGGAAACGGTACGATCCCGGCTGTATATTCTGAGAGAATCCGTCTTGCAAAACATGCAGGTATGGCGGTTATGGATATGTGGAGAAAAGGTATCAAAGCAAGAGATATTCTGACAAAGGATGCGATCATGAATGCGTTGACTGTTGATATGGCGCTTGGATGTTCGACAAACTCTATGCTTCATCTGCCGGCCATCGCTCATGAGATCGGATTTGACTTTGATATCAGTTTTGCAAATCCGATCAGCGAGAAGACACCGAATCTCTGCCATCTGGCACCGGCAGGTCCGACCTATATGGAAGACTTAAATGAGGCCGGCGGTGTATGGGCAGTCATGAAAGAGCTGGCAGATATCGGATTACTGAATACAGATTGTATGACTGTAACCGGACAGACCGTAGGAGAAAATATCAAGAATGCAGTGAATTTAAATCCTGAGGTCATTCGTCCGACAGACAATCCATATACAAAGACCGGAGGTCTTGCTGTATTAAAGGGTAACCTGGCACCGGACGGATCGGTTGTCAAACGTTCTGCAGTTGTTGAGGAGATGTTGGTTCACGAAGGACCGGCACGTGTATTCGATTGTGAGGAAGATGCGATCGCAGCGATCAAGGGCGGAAAGATCGTGGCAGGAGATGTGGTTGTGATCCGTTATGAGGGACCGAAAGGCGGACCGGGTATGCGCGAGATGTTAAATCCTACTTCAGCGATCGCCGGAATGGGACTTGGCTCATCGGTTGCGCTGATTACCGACGGACGTTTCTCAGGCGCAAGCCGCGGTGCTTCCATCGGTCATGTATCGCCGGAGGCAGCTGTAGGTGGACCAATCGCGCTTGTAGAAGAGGGCGATATCATTCGCATCAATATTCCTGAGATGAAGCTTGAAATCAAAGTTTCCGATGAGGAGATGGCAGCGCGTAAAGAAAAATGGCAGCCAAGAGAGCCGAAGGTGACAACCGGATATCTTGCCCGTTATGAGAAGATGGTGACATCCGGAAACAGAGGCGCAATCTTGGAGATAAAATAATAGAAACACAAAGGAAGTGAAAATCATGCAGTTGACTGGTGCAGAGATCATCATTGAATGTTTGAAGGAGCAGGGTGTGGATACCGTATTCGGTTATCCGGGCGGAGCGATCCTCAACGTATATGATGAATTATATAAGCATAGTAATGAGATAAAACATGTACTTACATCCCACGAGCAGGGAGCCAGCCATGCAGCGGACGGATATGCGAGAAGTACCGGAAAGGTAGGTGTGTGTCTGGCAACCTCGGGTCCGGGGGCAACCAATCTGGTAACAGGAATTGCAACCGCATATATGGATTCGGTTCCGATGGTAGCTCTCACCTGTAATGTAGGGGTATCGTTACTTGGAAAAGACAGCTTTCAGGAGATTGACATCACCGGAATCACCACACCGATCACCAAGCACAACTTTATCGTAAAAGACGTGGAAGATTTGGCACCAACAATCCGCAGAGCTTTTTCCATTGCAAAAAAAGGAAGACCGGGACCGGTACTGGTAGACGTACCAAAGGATGTGACTGCGAACAAAACAGAGTACATAGCGCAGACTCCGGAAGAACCGCCAAAAAGTCCGAAAGCAATATCAGATACAGAGATCGAAGCGGCTCTCAAATTGATCCGTGCATCTGAAAAACCGTATGTGTTTGTGGGCGGCGGTGCTGTGATTTCCGAGGCAAGCAAAGAACTGGCAGAATTCGTAGAATTGTTACAGGCACCGGTATGTGATTCCTTAATGGGAAAGGGAGCTTTTGACGGAACCAATCCCCGCTATACCGGCATGCTTGGTATGCATGGAACAAAAAGCTCCAACTTTGGGGTCAGCCAATGTGATCTGCTCGTTGCGATCGGTGTTCGATTCAGCGACCGTGTCATTGGCAACGCAAGCAAATTCGCCAATCAGGCAAATATCCTGCAGATCGATATTGATCCGGCAGAGGTGAACAAAAATATCCTTGTCACATCGGCCATCATCGGAGATGTCAAAGAGGTGCTTACCAGATTGAATGCGCAGCTTGAGAAGCAGGAGCATGAGGAGTGGCTTGCGCATATTGCCAAGCTTCAGGAGAAATATCCGCTCCGATATCCGGATCAGGGATTAAGCGGTCCATACATGATGGAAAAGATCTACGAGCTGACAAAAGGTGATGCGATCATCACGACAGAGGTCGGTCAGCATCAGATGTGGGCAGCACAGTACTATAAATACAGTAAACCGAGAACCTTGCTTACATCCGGCGGACTCGGAACAATGGGATACGGTCTGGGAGCAGCGATCGGAGCACAGATCGGCAATCCGGATAAGCAGGTGGTCAACTTTGCCGGTGACGGATGCTTCCGCATGAATATGAACGAGATCGCAACCGCAGTCAGACAGAAGGTAAAGCTGATCGAAGTGATCGTCAATAATCATGTGCTGGGTATGGTTCGCCAGTGGCAGGATCTGTTTTATAACAAGCATTACTCGGCAACGGTGCTGGATGACGGGGTTGATTTTGTGAAACTGGCAGAGGCGATGGGAGCAACGGCTTTTCGGGCGACTTCTAGAGCAGAGTTTGATAGTGCTTTTGCAAAGGCGCTGGAGATCGACGGACCGGTTGTCATTGATGCAATTATCGATCAGGATGATAAGGTCTGGCCGATGGTCGCACCCGGAGCACCGATCAGTGAAGCATTTACCGATGAAGATATGAAAAACAAAGAAAACAATTAATATGATCCATATAGGAGGAAAATGAAATGAGCAGAGTATATAACTTTTCAGCAGGACCGGCTGTTCTGCCGGAGGAAGTCTTAAGAGAAGCAGCAGAGGAGATGCTGGATTACAAGGGCTGTGGAATGTCAGTTATGGAGATGTCACATCGTTCCAAAGTGTATGATGACATCATTAAGGAGGCAGAGAAGGATCTTCGCGATCTGATGAACATTCCGGATAACTACAAGGTATTATTCCTTCAGGGTGGAGCTTCACAGTTTTTTGCGGAGGTTCCGATGAACATGATGAAGAATAAGAAAGCCGGATATATCATTACCGGTCAGTGGGCAAAAAAAGCATTTCAGGAAGCAAAGATCTACGGTGAGGCAGTAGAGCTGGCATCATCCGCAGACGAGACCTTCTCTTATATTCCGGATTGCTCCGATCTGCCGATCACCGATGATATGGATTATGTATATATCTGTGAAAATAACACTATTTACGGAACCAAATTCAAAACCTTACCGAATACCAAGGGCAAGATTTTAGTATCAGACGTATCAAGCTGCTTCTTGTCAGAGCCGATCGACGTGACAAAGTATGGCGTAGTATACGGCGGCGTTCAGAAAAACGTCGGTCCTGCCGGTGTTGTGATTGCAATTATCCGAGAGGATCTCATCACAGATGACGTCCTTCCAGGAACACCTACCATGTTAAAATGGAAAACGCAGGCAGACAACGACAGTCTTTACAACACACCGCCATGCTACAATATCTACATCTGCGGCAAGGTGTTCAAATGGATCAAGAAGATGGGCGGACTTCAGGCTATGAAGGAGCACAACGAGAAGAAAGCAAAGATCCTGTACGATTACCTCGATGAGAGCAAGTTATTCAAGGGAACTGTTCGCAAAGAGGATCGTTCTCTGATGAACGTACCGTTTGTGACCGGAAACGAGGAATTGGATGCAAAATTTGTAAAAGAGGCAAAGGCTGCAGGCTTTGAGAACCTGAAAGGACACAGAACGGTTGGCGGAATGAGAGCATCTATCTACAATGCAATGCCAATCGAGGGTGTTGAGAAATTAGTTGAGTTCATGAAGAAATTTGAGCAGGAAAATGCGTAAGATCGCAATTTAGGAGGAAAAGATACAATGTTTAATTATACATGCTTAAACCCGATCGCAGGTGTTGGTCTCGACCTGTTGACAGAGGAATACAACAAGGTGGATGACTTAAAGGACGCACAGGCAGCGTTGGTTCGTTCCGCAGCGATGCATGATCTGGAGCTGCCGGATTGTCTGGATGCAGTTGCCAGAGCAGGAGCCGGAGTCAACAATATTCCGCTTGATAAATGTGCCCAAAAAGGTATCGTAGTATTCAATACACCGGGTGCCAATGCAAACGGTGTAAAGGAGCTTGTGTTTGCAGGTATGCTGCTGGCAGCCAGAGACGTGGTTGGCGGAATCAATTGGTGTACATCGGAAACAGGAAATGCAGACATTGCGAAGTTAGCAGAGAAAGAGAAAAAGAACTTTGCGGGAACCGAGCTGGCAGGAAAGAAGCTGGGTGTCATCGGTCTGGGAGCGATCGGAATCAAGGTTGCCAATACCGCAAGACATTTCGGAATGGAAGTATTGGGATATGACCCATTTATCTCTGTCAATGCAGCATGGAGCCTTTCGCGTGACGTAAAACATATTCAGGATCTGGAGACGATCTACAAAGAGTGTGATTTTATCACAGTCCATGTACCGCTTTTGGATTCTACAAAGAAGATGATCAATGCAGATGCAATTGCAATGATGAAACCGACTGCAGTTGTTCTCAATTTTGCCAGAGATCTTCTGGTGGATGAAGAGGCAATGGTCGCAGCATTAAAAGAAGGCAAAATTCGCAAATACGTGTCTGATTTCCCGAATCCTACAACGGTAGGTGCCCAGGGCTGTATTGTAATCCCGCACTTAGGAGCTTCTACAGAGGAGTCTGAGGATAACTGTGCAGTTATGGCGGTTCAGGAGATCCGTGATTATCTGGAAAACGGAAATATCAGAAATTCCGTAAATTATCCGGCATGTGATATGGGCGTATGTCAGACAGCAGGCCGTATTGCTTTCCTGCACAAGAATGAGAAAGGCGCAATCGGACAGTTTACTTCCGTTTTAGGCGACGCCGGAATCAACATTGATAATATGTCAAATAAGAGTAAAGGAGATTTTGCTTACACAATGATGGATATTGATGTATCAATTGCTGATGATGTATTGGCAAAGATGCAGGCACTTCCGGGTGTGATCAAAGCAAGAGTGATTAAATAGTATGGCAAATGTAAAACCATTTCAGGCTATACGTCCGATCATAGGCAAAGCAGCGGCTATCGCAGCTTTGCCTTACGATGTTTATAGCAGACAAGAAGCAAAAGAAGCAGTAAAAGACAACCCGGATTCATTTTTAAATATCGATCGGGCGGAAACCCAGTTTGATGATTCGGTAGACACTTATGATGAGCGTGTCTATCAGAAAGCCCATGATCTGCTCTGGGAAAAGATCAACAAGGGAGATTTCTTAAGAGAAGAGAAGGATTGCTATTATATCTATGAACTGACGATGGATGGCCGCGTGCAGACCGGTATCGTAGCAACCGCATCCATTGATGATTATGAAAACCAGATCATCAAAAAGCACGAGAATACAAGAGCCGATAAAGAGGCAGATCGTATTCACCATGTCGACAGCTGCAATGCGCAGACCGGACCGATCTTCCTCGCATATCGCGCCAATGATGTGATCCGGGAGGTGGTTTCCCGCACAAAAGCAGGACAGGCCGAGTATGATTTTGTATCCGAAGACGGCATCCGTCACCGCGTGTTTGTCATCAGCGATGATGCCGATATTGCAAAGATCAGACAGGCATTTGATACGATCGGAGAGATCTATAT
>JALEJB010000054.1 GCA_022768825.1 Lachnospiraceae bacterium | reverse complement strand
ATCGCGTATCATTTTCTTCGCAAAATATTCTTCCTTTTGCGCCGGAATACTATCGATAAACGTAATCCTGTCAAATGCCTTTTTACTTTTCAAAACAATCTGCTCACCCAGCTTGCCAAGATGCATCGCCTCATCCAATTGTCTAAGCGATATCACATTCGCCACAAAATCCTGCGCAAAAGAGAAATACGAATCGTCCGCACGATAGCCAATGATGACATCATACGCTTTAATGTCCACCAGGAAATGATCCTTTAAATATTTCTTTGCCTGCTCTGAAATACTGCTTTTCTCCCAATATGTCCGGTACTCTGCCAATAATGCAAGCCAATTTAATATACTGTAATCCTCAGAATTCAAATATAAAACAGATAATCCTGACAGCTCCAATTCATACTTGTTTGCATAACCATTTGTATTCTTCGAACAAGCCCATTCCATCGCAAGTTCAAGGCTTTCCGTACAGTAAAAACCTCTTCCGTAGTCATTATTCAAAGCACCTTTTCCCCACTCGGGAGTCTCGATGATGTGCTCCGAGCCATGGTATAAAATTTTCTTCATATCCACTGCACCTCCCCATAAACCCCTCATACATTTTTGCTTTGCAAAAGTGCTACAGAGATATTTATAGTATATCTCTGTAGCGATATAGATGCAAGTATTTTCTCATTTTACCTGCAATCATGTTAAAAATCACCAATATATATTGCATCATTCTACAATCAACGCCCTCGCATCCACACTGTTGATCCTTTCATGCATAATTTTCCGATAAGCCTCTGAGGAAAAACAGGCATCCAGTGCCTGCCTGGACGGAAATCGGATAATGATGACCCGCTGCGGAGTTCGTTTCGGATGAAGCGAAGTAATATTCTCCGTCCGCACCAGGTAAACTCCGCCGAAGCCTTCAACGATCGGCTTTACCTTCCCGATATAATCATCATACATCCCTCTGCCCTTTTCCTGATCAATATAGGTATCCACAATAAAATAGCAACTCATATCTACTTTTCCTGCCTCCTGCAGCATGCTATGGTTTTCGTAAACAAGGGGTTGTTCTTCCACATCGGCATCTGCCATTTTTCGCAAACAAGATCAACCAAGGCTGTCAGCTCCATGCCAGGACCTGCATCACATATGATTTGTTCCAGTTCATCCACAATTTCTCTTGCATCAGATAATTTTTGTCTCATCATTTCCGGGGAATACGTCTGATCCCACGCCGGATAGAATCTGTCGACGTCGGATAGCTTTTCCAGAGTTGCCAGGGAAGATCTGGTTGCATCCGGATCAATAAAAATCGGAATATCTCCTCGTACCGGCACAGTATCCCCTATAAATACCGCGTCTCCCACACGATAAGACATCCCATCAACAGAATGTCCCGGGGTTGCGATCGCCTCCACAAAAATCCCCTCTGACAAACAGATCCGATCCCCATCTTTCACCACCTGATCTACCATCACAGATTTTCCTGCGAGATGATAAAAATTCGGTATCGGACGTTCCTTGAACTGAAGATCAATGTTCTCGATCCATGACTGTTCTCCTTCGCTGGCATAGATTCTGACTCCGTAGGTTTCCCGGAAATAGCCTGCCGTGCCAATATGATCCGGATGCGCATGTGTCAGGAAAATCGCTTTGATCTCGTTCGGATCATGACCACTTTCCGATATGACTTTTTCAATCACTGTCTCACTGCCCGCAACACCGGAGTCCACCAATGCACACCCTGTCTCTGTCTCAATGAGATATACATACACGAATCGTTTGATCTCTTTTGTTACATGAAAATCAATTTTGATTTGTTTTACGTTCATCACTTTGTCTCCTTCTTAACTTTTTATACAGTATGCAAGTGCACACTTGCATAAGATGTATTGTAAAACGTGCCTACTTTTCATTCAGCACGTTTCCATCAAAAATTATTTTATTTGTTGCGGATGCCTGACACAAAAACCTGTATACTGTTTCTTATATACTCCGCCTTTGAAACACCGATCAATTTGTTTCCAAAGGAAGCATCCAAAAATACAAACCCAAAATTCATAGCAAGAAACTGCAGCGAAATACTCTCCACATTGCAACCACACATCTTTCCATCTGCGATCATCTGCGTAAAGTAGTTTATCAGTACGTTCTTGAAGACCATCGGAACCTTCATAATTCCGGGTAGCGCTGCTCCTTGCAGTTCTGCTGATCGAAGACCAATCGACACCTTTACCATCTGTGGTGTCACCTTCCTCATATAAATCTCTGAAAAGAAAGTTAAATCCTCTTCCAGATCTCCTTGGTAGGTGAAATCGCTCTCTGATAATCCTGGATTCCATTGCGGCAGATCCATAGCAGCTATCACAATCTCTTTCTTTCCTTCAAACCGCCGAAAAATCGTGCTTTCGTTGACTCCTGCCAATTTCGCAATCTCTTTCGTGGTCGCCCCGGAATAGCCCTTATCAATGATCAGCGTCATTGTCGCATCTATAATTTTCAACTGGGTTTCATCATACATAAGCTGTTCCTCGTTCGCAAGTGTTCACTTGCATTGTATGATATTTGGAAGGAGAAGTCAATCCCATGTCTTCTTTCCTTCAGTAAATGCAACTATCTCCTTGTAAGTCTGTATATCATTTTCTTTTTTATTTTTTTCAACTTTCAAAGCCCAGAACATGGTTATTGCAAACAACACCCCGAAAGGTATGAATGCATAGTATTCTAACCAGATGAACAGCGGTGCCGCTGAGATAATCAAACTCAACCAATATCCTATTCAGCATACCCATAAGTCACCTTGCTGATCATACCATCAAAGTAAACAAAATCTCCATCAGGATAATTCCAAACAGCTTGAAACTTTGTGGGGTATTTAATGCCGCTTTCAGAAAGCGTATATTCACCGCAAATTGCAGACCATGGTATGTATTCCATATTTCCATCCGTTCCTGTGACAGCTCTGTCGTTTGTGGTAAAAGAGATCATTTCATACTGTTCATTGAAGGTAAAAACATCCTTATCATACAATTTTCTTTCAAACAATCCCCAAATCAAAAAAGAGACCATTATTGCACCCAATATGTACAATAATAGTCTCGTTCTTATCGCAATGTTTTCCAGAATTAAATTGCTATGCCGCTGTTGCATAGTCCATAATAAAAATTTTACTTGCAATTTTCTCTAAACGCTCTAAAATATCGTCAATCTTTTCCAAAACAGACATTGTAAAAAATTCTTCTCCGCACTGCTCGCA
>JALEJB010000164.1 GCA_022768825.1 Lachnospiraceae bacterium | reverse complement strand
ATATTTGCCACATCCTCAGGCATGCAGGGAGACACCTTCAGATCACTGTGTTTTGCCATCTGTCCGAACATATCCGCATCCATGTTGGCAGGATTCATACCTGCTACCATCGGTGTCACGATCGTACCCGGGCAGACTGCGTTACAACGGATACCAGTGCCTGCGAAGCGCAGTGCCGTGTGTTTTGTCACCCCAATGATCGCCGCCTTTGAAGAAACGTAAGCAGCTCCGCCGCATCCCATCACACCTGCAACAGAAGCCACATTCACAATGGATCCGCTGCCGTTCTTTGACATCTCTACAGTTGCCGCGCGCATGCAGTACATCGTTCCTTTTGTATTGATATCCAGGATACGATCCAGATCATCATCATTCACACGGTCGATAGGCTTTAAGCCTTCTTCCAGTACACCGGCATTGTTGACTAAGATATCAACCTTGCCATAAGCCTCCACCGCCTTTGCCACAACAGCATCCGCATCTCCCTTCCTGGAAATGTCAGATACCACCGGAAGTACCTCACCACCTGCCTCGCGGATCTTTGCAGCCACTTCATCCAGTTGCGGCTGACGGCGGGCTGTGATCACTACTTTCGCACCCTCCTTTGCAAAAAGAAGTGCTGTAGCGGCTCCCACTCCGGAATTTCCTCCTGTAATGATCGCCACCTTGTCCTGTAAACGTTCCATAATAAAATACCCTCCTTTATGAATTGTTTTGTACTATGTCAAACATCATCCTGATGTGACTTTCCGTCTGCAACGGAAGATCATCCGCCAAAAATCAGAGATCATTTTGCATTATGGCCGATGCCACTTTGCAGCTTCTCTTCTCTTTGCCGCATTGAGACGATTGCGAAATCTTCTCGTCATTGTTTTGAGCGGTTCATCCGGGACGAACTGCTTCAGTGTCTGTTCATCGAAGATGTATCTTTGATCCATGGATATCAGCACATCTTTTACCTCTATGACACCTTTTAATTTCTTGCTGCTCAGATCATAGATCTTGTTCGTGCGAAGATCCAGCACACGCGGATGAAAGGCATCCCCTTCATTCTGCTCGAGGACCATTCCTTTGCTTTGTGTCGAAAGCTCCACACATTGTCCGACCGGAAGAATGGACAGGCAGTTTGACAGTGCCTTGACGACTGCCGGATCATACAGACTTTTTTTGCTCTCCATGTCCCGGATCGCAGCAAATCCTGAGACGGGCTTGTAGTTGAGGCTCATTGCCGTCATACGGTCATACTTGTCCGCTACAATGAGAATACGCGTATGAATCGACAGCGCTGCCGCATCCAGTTCCAAATTCTCTTTTCTGGAAATCTTCAAAAATTCCTGCAGGGTATACAGTGTCTCCTGGGGCAGAGAATACGGGTTCGTGCCCGGTTTCAGCAATGCCTGCGCCTTGGCCCGGTATTGATCGATGGACAAAAGTTCCAGGCTGGTCAACTGGTCAGGCTGTTTCATCATGATGCTTTTCGGCACATAGAGATACCCAAAATCACAGAGCAGCGCAGATAATACGACTGCTTCTATGGATGATGGTGAAAGCTTCATGTGCTTTGCGATCATCGCAGTCAAAATGGCTGTGCAGACCGAATGCTTGTAGTTGTAGTCCTCTCCGCTTCGGATCGTCTGTGAAAACACGATCGGCGCATTCATATGCGCAAAATGCTCACAGATATCACCAACCAGATTCTCCAGATCCTCCGGCTTTCTGCCCTTGCTGATCGCCACCAGTGAATCCCGCAGCCGGAACATATAACTCGTCTGAAGCCGTTCTGCTTCGATCTCTTCCGGTGTCATCGGCGGCAGCGGCTCTGCCGGATCCAGAATCATCACACCCAGCAGTCCAAATTTATTGATGCTGTCTATGCTTGTATCCGTCAGCCTCGCATCCCTGTCGTACAGCAATACTCCCTGTTTACTGTAAATCGGCTTTGCCAGCCGCATTCCCACTTTTAATTCTTCCGGTTTATAAAATTTCATACCTAGCGCCACCCTTTCTCGTTTTGCAGGTGTCAGACACTGTGAAAAAACTGTGAAAGCATTCACATTTTTTTCACGGTGTCTGACACCTTCTATTGTAGCAAGTTTTTTTGTATTAGTCACTTATTATTTTAAGTAACCGAGTGTTCAATACGTAAAAAAAGTTGTTTTTCTCACATTTCCTACGTATTAGACACTTTTTGGTGTTCAACACGTTGGAGGTGTGTGATGGCTCAATCGATTTTT
>JALEJB010000148.1 GCA_022768825.1 Lachnospiraceae bacterium | reverse complement strand
AAGATCATATAGCGATTGTTCGGTAACGCAAATACTTCCGGCTGGTCTAAAATCTCCTCCATGGACATTCCGTAGATATCGACTCCGACCTCGTCTAAGTATTGTTTGACTTCTTTTTCATTTTTGCAGAGCACTGCCATGCAGTCTTCCAAAAATTCTTCTGCTTCTTCCAATGTCTCTGCTACCGGCTCCGGAAAAAGCTGCAGCTGCTGATCTAAAAATGCCTGTATATCTTCCTCGCGAAAGTCACTCATCGTGGTTCTCTCTCCTTTTTACTTCTGTATCATAGTTCAATTGTATCTGAGTTTTATTTATTTGGCAATATGGGATTATTTTATCGTTTTTCAGCCCTTTTTTACAAAATCTATCACCCAAATAAATAAATATCCGTCATATTTTAATCGATGATATCATTCTGGAACCGGGACAAATGCTCATATGGCAGGATCAGGCGTCCGCGAAACAGTCCGCATCCATCGTTGATCAGTGAGTTGTCTGCCGCTGCAAACATATTGACATCCAGCTCGTTTAATTTCAGCTGCTGCAGACGCATGACCCGCTCATAAGCGTCATCAAAAAAGATACACTCACCAACCGGTATCTCATCCCGTCTGGCGCGTTCCTCTTTCTGCCGGATCTCGTATCCCAGATGGTTCGCCGGTCCGATCTCCGCAAAATTGTCCATATCATAGGTGCGCAGCTGTACCTCAATATAGCATCTGGACAGATAATCAAAAAACGTAATATGCAGTGATTGATAACCGGATTCGCTGGTTTGCGCTATATAATCCTTGTAATAGGGTCTCACGTCTTCCTTCAGAGAAGACTTCTCATTCACACCGATTGGCACCTTCGTAGGCTGGGCGTCAAATCCCCGTTCCTCTAGAAATGCCGGCAGGACATTGGCAATCTCATAGAGATACTTCATCTCCAATTCCTTGCGCTGCTGCTCGTCTCTCACATGACACTTCGGCATCGATATAATGATGCGATACGCCAGCAGATCCTTCAGGGCTGACAGGCGCTCCTTGATCTGCGCCACCGACGGATAAGCTCCGGTTTCCTTGTGATACTCATAGATATAGGATACGATCTGACCGTTAAATTTGGACTCCGCGCGGATCAGGGACTTAATCCGTCCCTTAAAGGTGAATGCCAGATCCGGATAGGCTTCCGTCAGATATTTATAAAATTCCCGCATCCGCTGTGACTGGGAAGTGAGAAAGTCGTTATGCTCTAGCAATTCCGACATCTGAAGCAGAAAATTGCTGTGGGCAATATCGATGGGATTGCCGGTTGTTTTTGCATCCATCCGCAAATCATTGGTATAGTTATGTAAAATCTTTATGACCGTATCTCCATTATACAGATAATCATTCAGTGTTATCATATGTTCCCCCGTTTTTCCCTTTATCTAAAAATTCTGCAATTCCCGGTACAGTCTGGCAATCGGCAATCCCACCACATTATTGTAATCACCCTCAATACCTGCGATGAAGATTGCTGCCTCACTTTGGATTCCATATCCACCGGCCTTGTCATATCCGTCTCCTGTTGCTTCGTATGAGATGATCTCTTCCTCTGTCATAGGAAAAAAACGCACCTTTGTCTCCTCTGCAAAGCTTTTTACCTTTCCGGACTGCGCATGGATCAACGCCACACCTGTATAGACCTTATGGGTATTTCCCTGCAGACTTCGGATCATGGAAATCAATTCCTCTTTATCCTGTGGTTTTCCCAAAATCTGTTCCTCGTATACGACGACTGTATCTGCCCCGATCACAAGCACATCTTCGTCCCTATGTTGATCTGCAATCTCCTGTGCCTTCGCCATTGCAAGATTTTGCACAATCTCTTCCGGCGAATCTCCGATGATCTGCTCTTCGCCCTTTGCAGGCTCAATGGTAAATTCGATCTTACATCTGCCCAGCAGCTCCTTTCTTCTGGGAGACTGGGATGCCAAAATATATTTCATGTCAAATCACTCCTCTATACTGATTACGGAATTCAGGCGGAAGGAATACAACAGCTTCCGATATACCTTTTTTCCCGTGGCTGCTTCCAGTGCCCGCGCATACAGACGCATCTGCGTCTCATAGCGGTCAACCAGCTGCTGTTCGCTTTTTATCGCATCGGTTTTATAATCCAGTAATACGATCCCCTGCTCATCCTCAAAATATAAGTCAATGATACCCTGTACCAGCACCAGCTCTTCGCTTTGGTTTGCCGGATCCGCCTCATTTGCGGGAATTCCCATGACAAATGGCTGTTCCCGGTGCAGCCTGCCGTCATGATCTGCCGCCGCGATCTCTGCTGCCAGATCCGTATCGAAAAAGGCGATGAGCTTTGCCTCGTCCACAAGTGCCAGTTCCGTATCCCTCATCCGGCCGGACTTTCTGATCGCATCCAACTGTCCGCTCACAAAGGATCGTGTATCCGAAGCATCGGAAAAATGCGAATAATCCAGACATTCCATGACACGGTGTACCGCCGTTCCCCGAAGGGCTCCCCGATTGACCTCGGGCTCATTCTGATGTTCCTGCGTTCTCGCAAAGTCCGGAATATAAGTCTCTGTTTCTTCTTTGGCATACCATGCCAGCGTCTCTTCCTCTCCGGCTTCAAAGATCATATTTCGATGCTTGATCTCTGACACGGAAACCTTCGTCTTCATCGAAGTCTCATGCTCGTATGGATAAGTCTCACAAAAGCGTCTTGCGATCTCATCCAGCCGATCCGGTGGGACATCTTCCAGTCGATCCCAAAGCTTTCTTCGGGTGAGTACTTCCTCTGCCGTCTCGATCTCATCTTCCAGTCGAAAATCCTTTGGTTCATATTGCTCAACAGAAAAGAGATGCGGATGTTTGTAGATTCCCGGCATCACCAGATCGAGATAACAGCCCGCCTGAATACGGTCCAAAAAGGATGCCTCCCGTTCCGCTTCCAGTTCATAACCGGCAAGTATCGCTTGCTCCTTCACGATACCGGTCATGATCAAAAGCTCCTTCGCGCGGGTCAGCGCCACATACAAGACGCGCAATTCCTCGCCCATATTCTCACGCCGGATATTCGCTGCCATCATCTGTTTGAACAATGTGGTACGTTTTCTATGTTTGTCCCCTTCTACAAACGGCAGTCCGACCCCGTAATTCACATCGAAAATAACGGCATTCTGGCTGTCCTTCTGGTTGATCTTATGATGCATTCCTGCTGCAAATACAACCGGAAATTCCAATCCCTTACTTTTATGGATACTCATGATGCGCACTACATCCGCATTTTCGCCCAAAGTGTCCGACTCTCCGAAATCCACCTCATACCGCTTCAGCTGGTCGATATAACGGATAAAATGAAACAGTCCGCGATAGCTTGTGGACTCATATGCGGTCGCCTGCGCCAGCAGCATCTCCAGATTCGCTTTTCTTTTTTCTCCATCCGGCCACGCACTGACATAGGCAAGATATCCGGTCTCACGAAGCAGCTGATCGATCAGATCGTGCACCGCCAGTTCCCTTTTGCGCTTTCGAAAATCATTCAGCCACAGCAGAAACGCTTGTACCTTTTCTGTCAACGCATCGTTTTCTTCCCGCTTTTCGTATGCACACAGATCTTCATACAAAAAGCCGCCTTCCACTTCATTGGAAGTCCGAAGGATCGCCAGCTGCTCATTGGTAAAGCCCCATACCGGAGACAGCAGCGTGGCAGCCAGCGGTATGTCCTGCAGCGGATTGTCGATCACCTGCAAAAACGACAGCACGGTCTGTACCTCCAACGCGCCAAAATACCCCGACTGGGATACTTTGAATGCCGGCACACCGCATTTTGCCAGCTGCTTTACAAACTCTTCGCCATAGCTTCCCGGACTGCGCAGCAAAATCACGATGTCCGAGTACCGAAGGGATCTGGTGGTACCATCTTTCTCCGTCACCTGCATGGTCTGCTTCAGTTCCCGGATCTTCAATGCGATGAGTCTGGCCTCCAGCTCTTTCGCATTTTGTACCTCTGCCGCCTCCATAGTTTCCTCATCTGAGCAGGCTAGAAGCATCGTTGTCCGACAGGACTGCGCAGCATCCGGATAAGTCGCTCCGACGTGCAGCTTTGCCTCCTCATCGTAGGCGACGCCCCCCATATCTCGCTTCATGATTCGCTCAAATATAGCATTGACACTGTCTAACACTTCCGGTCTGCTTCGGAAATTCTGATCCAGACAGATGAGCTGGTTTTGGCTTTCTTCTGTCGTGTAGGTGTCATATTTTTCCATAAAAAGCTCCGGTCTGGCAAGACGAAACCGGTAAATGCTCTGTTTGACATCACCTACCATAAACCGGTTATCGCGTCCGTTTCCATGCGATACAGCAGACAATATCGCCTCCTGCACGTAATTGGAGTCCTGATATTCATCGATCATAACCTCTTCAAACTTTGCCTGAAAATCTCTGGCAACACTTGTGGGTTCCTTTGTATCCGGATCGATCAGAATACGAAGTGCCATATGCTCCACATCCGAAAAGTCGAGAATATTTTTTTCTTCTTTCTTTTTCGCGAACGCAGACGAGACATCTAATGTGATCCGACTCAGAACCGAAACGGCCTGCGAAAGCTTCGCCAGATCCTCGGTCTGTCTTTGCAGAGGCAAGGAAAAATATTGCTTGCGAAGGCTTTCCAGATGCTTCTTGACCGAGTCGCGCAGGGAGCTGACCATATCTTTGATCTGTGGATCGCCGCTGTAATTTCTTGCTGCCTTCAGACGCCCAAAATCCAAAGCCGTAAGTGCCTGACCGATCTCGTCGAATGTCTGAAGCTCGCTGATCTGCTGCACCTGACCGATCACATACTCAATATTTTCCAGATACATCTGTGGTCCGTCCGCTTCCATACAATACTCTCTTGCCGTCAGAAGTCTGTCCAGATTTCCCTTGATCAGAAACCGAATATAGTCCAAAAGCTGCCTCAACCATCCATTCTCTGCCATCAGTTTTTCCTCAGTCAGATTTTGGGGCAAATAGCAGGCAGGCAGACTTAAAAGCCACTCATCCGGCCACGGATAGCTCTGGGAAAAGTTATATAACTGCAGCACCATCTCACGGATCGGTGTATCATTTTTGGCATTCGCGTAATTGTCCGCAAAGGTAATAAAATCTTTCTCCCCGCGATCATACCACTGTTCCAGTACCTGATCCAGCACATCCTCCATGAGAAGCGACAGCTCGGTGGGGTCTGCCACGCGAAATCCGGGTTCCAAATGAATACAGTGGAAATAGTTTCTCACCACATACAGACAAAAGCTGTCGATCGTCGTGATCATGGCATGATGTACCAGCGTCGACTGCCGCTGCAGATACGCATTGTGGGGTTGTGCATCCATACGCTTTTCGATCGCCTCCGCCACACGCTCACGCATCTCCGCAGCTGCCGCCTTCGTAAAAGTCACCACCAGCAGACGGTCAATGTCAATGGGACCAGTCTCATCCAATACCTTCTCAATGATACGCTCCACAAGAACCGCGGTCTTACCCGATCCTGCTGCAGCAGACACTAAAAGATTGCGGTCTCTCAATGTAATGACCTGTTTTTGTTTCTCTGTCCACGAAACCGCCATCAAGGTTCCTCCTCGTCTAATTTGTCTCTGTTTAACAGTGTCTCTATCTGATGAAAGATTTCATCCTCGCTCATCTTCGACGGCAGCACTCTCTTCTCACACCCTGGAAGTCTTGTGTCAAATCCGCATACCGACTGAAAATCGCAGTAATCGCAGGCACTCCTGTCTCCCATCTCGTAAGGCTTTGCCCCGATCTCACCCTGTATCATCCTCTTTCCCAGATTTTGGATCGTCTCGTTGACAAAATCTGAAATCTGATGAAATTGCTCTCCGGTATATGCCTTGGATGTCTTGGACAGCTCTCCGTTGGATTTCCGGCTCACCGGAATGACATCCGATTTGTCTGTAAACTGCTGATCCATCGCCGAAATGATCTCTGGGTCATCATTCACAATTCCGTCCAGCCGCAGTTTTTCAAACACACTCTGCCAGATTTCCTCCTCACTGACCTCACCGGTCGTCTCGATCACCGGCGAATCCACATGGTAGTAAAAGATTCCCGCCGGTTCAATGGTGGTATCCGGATGCTTTTTCTTCATCAGTTCCATCGCCGCATTCAGATAGACAACCAGCTGCAGCTGCAGACCATGATACATCGAAAGCAGTGAAAACTGTGTCATACCGGACTTGTAATCAATGATCTTGACATAGGTCTTACCGTCTTTTTCCATCAGATCCACACGGTCAATGCGGCCTCTCAGACGCATTTTTTCTTCGTCACCCAATGCAAACTCCTGCACCCGCAGGCTGTTCGCAAAGCCAAATCCCAGCTCATAATCCGCCGGAATAAAAATACCCTTTCGCACCTGATGCTTTAAGGTGTCCACCGTCTGGCTCAAAAGCCGTCTCATGCGTGTCAGGAGATACCGGTTTTTGGCAGTGGAAAAAAGCGCGTCATTTCGCGTCTGCGCGATGGCCGCTTCCATCGCCTGTGCGCAAAGCTGATCGGAGTATTCCTCGCTCACATCAAACCAGTTATACGCACTCTCAGAAAGTCCCTTGGCATAGCTTTCCAGTGCGGTATGTACCAGATTTCCAAAATCATTCGCAGCAAAATCATGCTCCTCGCGGCGTGAAAGTCCCAGTCCATAGGTCAGAAAATGCGCGTACGCACATGCCGCAAATCGCTCCAGCCTGCTGACGGAATTTTCAAGCACTGTGCCATACAGACGATGCGTCACATCCTCTGACAGCACTTCATCTGTGTGCCGGTAAAAGGCAGCCTGCAAAAGCGGTTCGAGCTTTGATCGCCAGGTTTCGTCTTTGACATACCATGCAAACAGTGCCAGCCAGTCAGGGTCCGCATCTCCTGTCTTCGCCTTCTGCAGACCATCCACAAAATAGCTGATGGCTCCCGCCGGGGTAAACAGATTTTCAAACGGCGAGCGCTCATCTTCACAGACCTTCCATTCCGGAAACAGACGAAGCAGAAGCCCTACCAGATAGGACGGACGCATTGCGGTGCCGTCAATTCCCACCTTGGAATATGTGATATACAGCCGGTCTGACGGTTTGGTCAGATTCATATATAAATAAAACCTCTGGATAAACGCCCGTTCCTTGGCTGTGGGTGCCAGTTCATATTCGTGATCTGCCAGCACTTCCCGCTCTAACTGTGAGATGATCCCGCCATCGGTCTGATTTGCCGGAATGACCCCGTCATTGACACCGATAAAAAACAGGATCTTCACATCCTCTAATCTGGTTCGCTCAATATCTCCCACGATCACCTGATCATATCCGTTGGGTATGTACGCAATCCTGGCAGCCTCAAAGCCCGCCTCCAGAATCTTTTTATAGTCCTGCGCGGACAATCTCTCAGCTCCGAGGATCGCAACCAGCTTGTCCAAAAGCTCCATCAGAAGCTTCCATACCTTCGGGTCGGTATCGGTATCTGCGCATAACGCCCTCAGCGTCTCATAAAGAAGGATGGTACGTTCGGTGACCGTCGCATCATTTTTCATACCTGAATAAAACGGTCCGAGACAATCACAAAGCTTCTGTCTGGCTGCATTTATCTGTTCCAGCTGCGCCGCGCTCATCCAGTCCGGCAGTCTCTCCCATGTCTCCTGCCAGAGATTGCCATAGATTCCATATGCCAGCAGATAGTTTTCCATCAGATCAACGACATCAGGATCCAGATTTCCTGCTCCCGCTTTCAGGATCCGCATCATACTCTCATAGGAAAAATTGCTTTCTGACAATTCCAGCAATCCACCAACCAGTTCCATCAATGGATGAAACAGCAGTTGATTCGTCTGATCCAAAAAGTATGGGATCTCGTAATCCGAAAAGACCGCATCTATGAGATAAGAGAATCCGGCAACATCTCCGGTGACAATGGCGATATCGCGATAGCGATATCCCCCTTCTCTCACAAGACGCCGGATCTCTCTGGCAGCAAATTTCAGTTCCTCTGCCGGCTTGGTAAAATGATAGATCTGAAGCTTTTGTCTGTCCTCATCCGATCCGCTGTGATACGCCGCTTTGCCCAGCCGGAACAGATTCTGCTCCAGGTGATACAAGACCGGTGATCCCGCAAACCGTTTCCGGTTTCCATCCCCCAGTAGGACCGCTTCCTGCACGTCCACATGGGTCTCTTTTGCCAGCTGCAACAATCCGTGGATCGTCTTCTTGGATAGATAAAAAAGATTTTCCACTCCATCCATCCGGTAAAAATCTTCCCTTGTGTCCATCGTCAGCGCCACACGGATATCATCGACCACCGGAAACACTTCCCGTAAAAAATCCATCTGTATCGGAGTAAATCCGGTAAATCCGTCAAAGATCAGCGTCGCATTGTCAAACAAGCGGGAATGGGATACCAGTCCCGCCATATGCTCCACGACTTCTTCCGCCAGCAGAAACTGTTCATCCACACGTTTCCGGTATGCCTCGTAAACCATACACAGATCCCGAAGCTTCATGGCAAGCAGCGGTGAGACGCCCGGCGCCTGAGCCATCTCCTGCAGATCTTCTGCCTGAATCCGATACTGTGTCAGCTCCGTCAGAAAAGACTTGATCTCATCGATCATTCCCGGCTTGTGCAGACTTCCGGACAATACCTCAAACTGTCCATCCAGATCGCTCACCAGCTTTTGCAGGATCAGATTTTTTCCGGTATCCTCCAAAATCTGAAGCTGATCTTCGCCCAATTCCTCAAACACGCGATACGCCAGTCGCTGAAAGCTCAGCACATCAATATTTAAAATCGCGTGATTTTTCTGACGCAGTACCAGCCCCCGCTGCGTCGCCATCGTAAACTGCTCCGGCACGATCATAAAATATTTTTTTGTAGGATTTTCCGCCGCAAGCCGGAGTACCTGTTCGTACAGATATTCCGTTTTTCCGGCTCCCGAATTGCCTAATACAAACTGTAACGCCATCTGATCTCCTTCTTAAGACTACTGATCCAATACACAGAATGTAAAGCTTGCATTCGCAAGCAGCTTCTCTTTATCGTCAAACACCTCGGCGGAAACCACCGCGATGCTGCGCCCGCATTTGACCACCCGGGCATGACACACGATCTTGCTTGTATCCTTTCCCGCAGCCAGATAATTCATGCTTCCGTTGGTAGTCACGACACGAACCCCATAGGTGCGCGTTGCAAATCCACTGGCGGTATCGGCCAGGGTATAAAGCGTTCCGCCGTGGACGATGCCGTAAATATTGGTATGCTGTTCCATGATCGCAATCTCAGCTTCCACATATCCCTTTTCCATCTTGGTGAAATTCACACCCAATGCCTTCGGAAGACCTTTTGCCGCTCCCTCTTTTAATTGCTCCAACAGCTGATCAAATTCTGTCTGTCCCATAGTTACCTCTCAATTTCTTTATAATCTTCTGGCAGGAAACGATGATAAATGATATGGCGCCCCTCCTGCTTAAAACAGTAATAATATTCATCCTCACTGTCCGTAAACCGGCATAGATAATCAAACTCTCCGTTTTCGATCGGTTCGATCAAAACCTCATCGGACTGCTCGCGAAACAGGGAAAAGATCTGCTCCATATCTGTCTGATGGGAACCGAGCAGATCTACCAGTTTCTGAATAAATTCATTCGGACGCATCTTTTCATGCACATAGGCACTTCCCTCTTCCGGAATCTGAAAGCAGAAGCGATCGCCCTTGTGACTGACCGCTACCTCTCCCAGCCGCTCCCTGACAAATGCACCAAATCCATCCAGATACGACTGCATCTGTTCGGTCGATCCATCGGTCTCAAAGAAATGATTCAACGTGCTAAGTGGATAATAGAGATGAATCATCTCTCTCCGATAGCCAAGCTTTGCCTGTTCTTCTTTGATCAGATCCACCAGACTGTTTTCCATGCGTCTGAAACCGTACTCCGGGTTATTCTGCCTTGCGATCTCCTTCCAGATCACATCATAGCTTCCTTCAAAGCGAATGCCATGCATGCCGACTGTATTCGCTCCCTGAATATTTTCTGTCCGATCGTCCAAAAAAATACACTCATCCGCAACCAAATCATATTTTTTCAGAATCAATTCATAGATCGCCTTGTCCGGTTTGATCAGTTTCACATCCGATGATACGACGACACCGTCCCATTCCTCAAGAGGAAAGCTGCCCGGAAAATAATCGTAAAATCTATCGCAGGCATTGGATAGTACATATACCCGGTAGCCCTCGCGCTTTAACTTTTTCCATGTCGGGATTGCCCCCGCAAGCGGCTTCATACAAATACACCAGTTTTCCACGCACTCCTTTAATTTGTCCCAAAGGTACTCCGGCACCCGGGGCCGCACCAGATCATAGCGCATCGCATTCGTGATCTCACCTTTGTCACCCATGATCCACTCCGGTGATTGAAACAGCTCGCGGTCTATGATCGTCTTTTCCTCTTTCGTCTCACAGACCCGGTCCATGATCACATTCGGGTCAAAGGACATCAGCACCTGACCCATATCAAAAATCACATTTTTAATCATTGTTTTCCTCTTTCAAACTTTCATCAACACCGCACACCGTCTAGGCTGTGATATCCGCATACTCTGCGTTTGCTGCAAGACGCAGATCCTCCGGTGTCAGCTCGATCTGTGAGCCGATCTTTCCGCCGCTTACGACGACCGTTTCCAGATCCTTTGCCTGCTCGGCGATTCGCGTCACGTACTGTTTTTTCATGCCGATCGCTGTACAGCCGCCCCGGATATATCCGGTGATCTGATTGATCTCCTTGACATGGATCATCGCAACAGATTTTTCGCCCACTGATTTTGCCGCCTTTTTCATATCCAGCTCCGCTTCGATGGGAATCACAAAGACATAATAATTCTTGCTGTGTCCCACGGTCACAAGCGTCTTATATACTTTTTCATGAGGAAGACCGAGCATATCCGCAATCTGGATGCCGTCCTCAAACTCCTTGCACTCATACGTCAGATGCGTAAAATCAATCTTCATGCTCTCTAAGATACGCATCGCATTTGTCTTTACTTCTTTTTGTTTTGCCATTTTTTACTCCATCAGATCTTCGATCACGAGATTTTTTACTGTCATACCTGACAGCTTTTCTTTGTCCTCCATTATAGCACAAACTGCTGTCCGATACGAAGGACTTTGTGCTTCAAAAATTGCTGCCGTCCAGGCAGATTTTTCTTTGTCATAAATCTGCTGCCGCTTTAGATCCACGAAAAAGGTGCGCAGATCCTTTGCCATGCCAAGGCCCAGCCACTTGATATAGCTCTCCTTCGCAGTCCAGATGCGAAAAAAAGTATCCTCCCTGTCATCCGAGGCTTGCATCTGCGCCAGCTCTTTTTCCTCATAAAAACGGTGGGCTACGCCGCTGCGGTTTGGAAGCTTCTGCTGCACGTCACAGCCAAGTTCAAAATCCGCCAGTGTAAGCAGCACATGTTCTCCCGAATGGGACAGATTAAACCGCACATCTGACCGGTTTACAAGCAGTGCCTTTCCATGCTGCGAATACCCGATCGTCTCCGTCAATGGATCAACACCGGCATGTCCTAATCCATACAGCAGCAAAAGTGCTGCTCCGATGGCCTGTGCTTTTGCAGACTTTGTTTTCATTTTTTTTATCTTTTCGAAGCGGTCGGATGCGACCGATCCGGGCAGACTGTTTTTTGCCAGATTTTCTACATAACAAAAACAGCGCCAAAGCTCGTTCTCCTGCTTTAGCGCTGAAATGTTAGCATCATACATGATTGGTTTGATCACAAGCAGTTCTCCTTTATCAAGTACGCCTTGGCGTACTTGCTGCGAGATGGGAGTCTCATCTTCTTTCAAGTTCAAGTACGCCTTGGCGTACTTGCTGCGAGGATTGTCATGCTTTGCATGACATTCTTCTTCTGCGCACCTCTGCAATCCTCCGGAGGCTTTATCTCCTTTCAAGATGAAAGCAAAAAAATTGCCGGTTTATACCGGCAATTTTTTTGTCGGAGCAAGTGCTCCGTCCTTTACTTCAATTAAGATCGTATCGCCTGTGCGAACCTCATCTGACAGGATGAGCTTGGCGGCCAGGGTCTCTACCGTCTTTTGCAGATAACGCTTGAGCGG
>JALEJB010000118.1 GCA_022768825.1 Lachnospiraceae bacterium | reverse complement strand
GATATCGTAAAATTAAAAAAAGGACATCCCTGCGGCAGCAGTGAATGGCGCATTTTACGGGTGGGAGCAGATTTTCGTCTGCAATGCTTGGGGTGCGGTCATCAGATCATGATGGCCAGAACGCTCGTTGAGAAAAATACAAAGGGGCTTCGTTCACCGGAAGAAAACGAAAAAAATAAAAAAAATGAAAAAAGCCTTGCAAGGCAAGAAAAACCATGCTAAAATAGTGCTTCGTGATATATTATTCCTTGCTCATTCAATGAAAGGATGGGCCAGAGACCAAAAGGAGGTAAAGACGATGCATAAATATGAATTAGCACTCGTTGTGAATGCCAAGATCGAAGACGAAGTCAGAACAGCAACCGTAGAGAAAGCAAAAGAGTATATTACTCGTGCAGGCGGAACTGTAACAGACGTAGACGATTGGGGTAAGAAAAAATTAGCTTACGAGATTCAGAAGATGAGCGAAGCTTATTATTACTTCATTCATTTCGACGCAGAAGGTACTGCACCGGCTGAAGTTGAAAACAACGTTCGTATTATGGACAACGTACTTCGTTTCTTAGTCGTTCGTGTTGACGAGGATTAAAAGATAGGAGAAAAGTATGAATAAAGTAATACTTATGGGACGTTTGGTTCGTGATCCTGAGGTGAGATATTCTCAGGGTGAGAACGCACTTGCAATTGCGCGTTATACTGTAGCAGTTGACCGTAGATTCCAGAGACAAGGTAACGGCGGAGATGAACAGACCGCAGATTTTATTCCATGTGTTGCATTTGCTCGTTCTGCAGAATTCGCAGAAAAGTATTTTCACAAGGGAACTAAAGTACTTGTAACCGGAAGAATCCAGACCGGATCATATACAAACAAGGATGGTCAAAAAGTATATACCACCGAAGTAATTGTAGAAGATCAGGAGTTTGCAGAGAGCAAAAATGCCAGCCAGTCAAATGGCTCAGACGGAGGATTTGCTCCTTCAAACAGACCATCACCGTCCGATGCGGGAGATGGCTTCATGAATATCCCTGAGGGTATTGATGAGGAATTACCATTTGTTTAAAAATGATAGGAGGTAAAGAAGATGCCTTATAATAAGACTGACAGAGAAGGCGCTCCGGCAAAGAGACGCCCGATGCATAGAAGAAAAAAAGTTTGTGTATTCTGTGGAAAAGACAATGTAATTGATTACAAGGATACCAACAAGTTAAAGAGATATATCTCTGAAAGAGGTAAAATTCTTCCTAGAAGAATTACCGGAAACTGTGCAAAACATCAGCGTGCCCTGACAGTAGCTATTAAGAGAGCCCGTCACGTAGCATTGATGCCATACGTACAGGAATAATTTCTCGTATGCAAAGACCACTTAACAAATGTTAAGTGGTTTTTTTATGCACAAAATATTCTTAAATGACAGATGAAACAGAAAGAATTGCGAGCAGCTTTTTTTTGTTAAAAAATAGACAATAATATGTTAAAAAATAAATAAAATTCCGAAAAAGTGCTGAAAATGAATAAAAAGAGTTGAAAAGAAAAATCTGAGTAGTAAAATAAAGAACTTGGCAGAAGTATTTATGCATAAGTTTATAAGAAAGAAGGAAAAAATATGTTAGCACAAGTATTGGCAGTTATCATTTTTGTGGCGATGTTTGTTTTTATCGTCACAGAAATCTGGGAACGTCAGAATGTGACGCTGGTCTGTGGCGGACTGACACTGGTACTCGTATTTGGAGTAGGAATGAAAAGCATGGAGGCAGTGTGGTCAACATTAAATCTGAAAAGCATTTTTACGCTTCCGTTCTGGTATGCGGCAGGAGCAGCAGAAAGTGAGACGCATGGGATCAACTGGGCAACCATTATTTTTATTTTCGGAATGATGGTTATGGTTGAGGGAATGGCACGCGTGGGATTTTTCCGCTGGCTGTGTATGAAACTGGCAAGACTCGTAAAATATCAGGTAATACCACTGTTTGTTACCTTTATGATCTTGTCATCTGTGCTGGCAATGTTTATCGATAGTATTACCGTTATCTTGTTTTTGGCGGCAGTGACGATCGAGCTGGCGCAGTTACTGAAATTTAATCCGGTTCCGATGATCTTATCGGAGATCTTTTGCGCGAACCTCGGCGGCTCGGCAACGATGTGTGGAGATCCGCCAAACATCATTATTGGAACATCACTTGGTTATACATTTGCAGACTTTGTGACGAATACCGGATTGATCGCACTGGTTTCATTGATCGCGGTATTGATCTATTTTTACGCAATTTTCCACAAAGAGCTGGCTGCAGGCGCGTCAGAGGTAAAAGATCCGTCCGCTTATCCGGAACCATCTTCTGCGATCACGGATAAAAAAGGCTTTGTTATCAGCACATTGATCTTCTTGTGTGCGATCGTTCTGCTCGTCACGCATGCACAGACCGGACTGACGGTAGCCTTTATCGGCGTATTTATCACAATATTGACATTGGTTACCGCACCGCGTCACATCGGAGAGATCATGAAAAAGGTCGATTACAAGACGTTGCTGTTTTTTATCGGATTGTTTATCGTGGTAGGCGGTCTGGAAGAAACCGGAATTCTTGTAATTATGGCAGACTTTATCGGAAAAATCAGCGGAGGAAATATCAAGCTGATAATCGCAATCATCATCTGGATCTCTGCCATTGCCAGTGCGTTTGTCGATAATATCCCATTTGCGGCAACAATGGTGCCGATCATTGATACTTTGGCAGCTACACAGGGTGTGGATTTAGGTGTGCTGGCATACACACTGGCCATGGGAACGGACATCGGAGGAAGTGCGACACCGATCGGAGCATCCGCAAACGTAGTCGGAATTGCTACCGCTGCAAAGCAAGGATATGTGATCAAATGGGGAAAGTATTGCAAAACAATGGTTCCCGCTACCGTTATTGTTGTATTGATTTCAATGCTTACCATTTATCTCAGATATTTATAAAATCAACATCTTGATGTGAAAAAAAAGGATTGACAAAAAACCCCCAAGATATGGTGTAAATGACCGATATTCTGGGGGTTTTACCTATTTTTGTAATGTGAAAAAAAGGTGAAAAAAGGGGAAAAGTGTGATATACTCATACTGTTTATTAGGAGGAACTATGAGTAATCAGAAAATAAAATTCAAAGGTGCGCTGAGGAATTTTTTATTCGCACCTTTTTCACTGATCATTATACTGATCGCCTTAAACATCTGCTTTTATTTCATAGATCGACAGGCAGGAATCGGTATTTCCCTTTTTATCGGGATGTATACGATCATCATTACCATTGATTATGTGCGCAATAAACCAAGGCTGGTGACGGAATTGGTCAATTTTGCCATGCAATACGGTACGGTACAGCGCAAGCTGATCAATCAGTTTGAGATCGCATATGCGCTGGTGGATTATAATGGAAAGCTATTGTGGGTCAACGAGCAGTTTGAAAACATGACGGGAAAGGATAAAAACTACCACAAATCCATCACATCCATCTTTCCGTCCATCTCAAAAGAACTGCTGCAAAGCGAAGACAAGATGGAATTGACACTGCAGCTGGACGATAAGTATCTGCGGGCATCGATGTCGCGGATCTACTTTGATTCCATGCTCAATCAGACGGATCTGGTTGAGATCGAAAGTGATCAGAACTATCTGACGGCCGTATATTTCTTCGATGAGACACAGCTCAATCATTATATCCAGGAAAACGAAGATCAGAAAATGGTTGTTGCACAGGTATATATCGACAACTATGAGGAGGCGCTGGAAAGTATCGAAGATGTGAAGCGGTCTCTGCTTATCGCATTGATCGACCGAAAGGTGAATGCATATTTCAGCAATGTGGACGCATTGGTGCGAAAGACGGAAAAGGACAGATATTTTGTTGTGTTCCGTCAGAAGTATTTACAGCAGTTAAAAGAGGACAAATTCTCTGTTTTGGAAGATGTGAAGACGGTAAAAGTCGGAAATGCCATGGCGGTTACGCTCAGTATGGGAATCGGCAATACCGGCGCGACATACAGCCAGAACAATGAATATTCCCGTATGGCCATGGATCTGGCACTTGGACGCGGAGGAGACCAGGTCGTTCTTCGCGAGGGTGAAAAGGTCACTTATTTTGGTGGGAAATCAAAACAGGTCGAGAAGAATACAAGAGTCAAAGCCCGTGTCAAGGCACATGCCCTGCGCGGTATGATCGAAAGTAAGAATCGTGTCATCATCATGGGACACCAGATCAGCGATATGGACTCTTTTGGAGCCGCCATTGGTATCTACTGTGCGGCACGCACACTGGATAAAAAAGTACAGATCGTACTGAATACCGTTACGTCTTCACTGCGCCCGATCAAGGAACTGTTTACGGAAGAAAACGGATATCCGTCGGATATGTTTATTACGCCGGAGCTGGCAATTGAGCTTTGCGATTCAAATACCGTAGTGATGGTTGTAGATACGAACCGCCCACAAAACACAGAATGTCCGGAAATATTAAAAATGACAAAAAATATTGTCGTTTTTGACCATCATAGACAATCAAATGACATTATCGAAAATCCGGCACTGTCTTATATTGAGCCATATGCCTCATCTTCGTGTGAGATGGTAGCAGAGGTCTTACAGTATTTTACGGAGAATATCAAGCTGGCTGAGTGTGAAGCAGACAGCATATATGCCGGAATCCTGATCGATACCAATAACTTTATGGCAAAGACCGGTGTCCGTACATTTGAAGCGGCAGCATATCTGAAGCGCTGCGGAGCGGATGTCACCCGTGTGCGGAAACTGCTTCGCAACGATATGTGTGATTACAAGGCGCGGGCAGAGGTTGTGCGACGGGCAGAGGTATATCGGGATCATTTTGCGATCTCTATCTGTCCAAGTGAAAATATTGAGAGCCCGACCATAGTAGGAGCACAGGCATCAAATGAGCTGTTGAATATCAATGGGATCAAGGCATCCTTTGTGCTCACAGAGTTTAAGGGAAAGATCTATGTCAGCTCACGTTCCATCGACGAGATCAATGTACAGCTGATCATGGAGCGACTGGGTGGAGGCGGTCACTTAAACATCGCCGGTGCCCAGATCGAAAATCATTCCATCTTACAGGTAAAGCAAATGATCATCAACACTTTGGATGAAATGATCAAGGAAGGAGATATTAAAATATGAAAGTAATTTTATTACAGGATGTAAAGAGCTTAGGAAAAAAAGGTGAGATCGTCAATGTGGCAGACGGTTATGCACGAAATAAAATATTGAAAGACAACCTTGGAGTGGAAGCAACAAGAAAGAACCTAAATGACTTAAAGCTCCAGAATCAGCATGCTGAGAAGGTCGCTGCTGAAAATCTTGCTGCTGCAAAAGAACTTGCAGAGGTATTAAAAGAGAAAACGGTAGAAGTCAAGATGAAAGCAGGCGAAGGTGGAAGAACCTTTGGTTCCATTTCATCCAAAGAGATCGCGGAGGAAGCAAAAAAGCAGTTGAATATGGAGCTTGACAAAAAGAAGATGATCCTCAAGGACCCGATTAAAGCACTTGGCACCTATGAAGTTCAGATCAAGCTTCATCCAAAGGTAATCGGAACATTTCGTGTACATGTAACTGAGGGATAGGATATGCCAACAGAGGAAATACTCATTAAGCGGACAATGCCCAATTCCATAGAGGCGGAGCAGTCAGTGATCGGATCCATGATCATGGACAGGGATGCTGTAATGAGCGCGTCGGAAATACTGGTAAAAGAAGATTTTTATCATCAGCAGTACGGACTGTTATTTCAGGCAATGGTAGATCTGTTCAATGACAGACAGCCGGTGGACCTGGTCACACTGCAGAACAAATTAAAAGAGATGAATGTACCGCCTGAGATCAGTGCATTGGAATATGTAAAAGATCTGGTATCAGCAGTACCCACATCTGCAAATGTCAAATATTATGCCCAGATCGTGAAAGAAAAAGCGTTGCTCAGAAAGCTGATCCATGTCAATGAAGATATTGAGAATCAATGTTATCAGGGCACAGAAAGTACCGAAGTCTTATTGGAGCAGACGGAAAAGAAGATTTTTGATCTGCTGCAGAATCGGGGCGGTGGTGATTACGTGCCGATCAAGCAGGTCGTCATGAATGCACTGGACAAGATCGAAGCAGCATCCAAGACCAAGGGTACGGTCACCGGTATCGCAACCGGATTTCTGGATCTGGATTACAAGACAGCGGGATTGCAGCCTTCGGATCTGATCCTTGTGGCGGCTCGTCCTTCCATGGGAAAGACGGCGTTCGTATTAAACATCGCACAGTATGCGGCTTTTCACAGCGATCTGTGTACCGCGATCTTCAGTCTGGAGATGTCAAAGGAACAGCTGGTCAACCGACTTTTTTCTTTGGAATCAAGGGTGGACGCACAGAAACTGCGTTCCGGAAATCTGGATGATTCCGATTGGGAAAAGCTGATCGAAGGAGCAGGAGTCATCGGCAGATCCAAGTTGATCATTGATGATACACCCGGTATCTCGATCTCGGAGATGCGCAGTAAATGCCGCAAATATAAATTAGAGCATGATTTAAAGCTCATTATCATCGACTACTTACAGTTGATGAGCGGAAGCTCCGGAAAAGGAAGCGAAAGCAGACAGCAGGAGATCTCAGAGATTTCCAGATCCTTAAAGGCCCTGGCCAGAGAGCTTCATGTACCGGTCATCGCCCTGTCCCAGTTATCCAGACAGGTGGAGCAGCGACCGGACCACAGACCGATGTTATCCGACCTGCGTGAATCGGGAGCCATTGAGCAGGATGCGGATGTGGTGATGTTTATCTATCGTGATGATTATTACAATAAGGAATCCGAAAATAAAGGAATCGCGGAAATCATCATTGCCAAGCAAAGAAACGGCCCGATCGGAACCGTGGAACTGGTATGGCTTCCGGAATATACCAAGTTTGCCAATCTAGAGCGTGACTGATCTTGTCGAAATATGCGACGAAAAAAGATTGTACCTCCTTTTTGTGTTCACTATAATAAATTTATAGCATACATAAAAAGGAGGTCTTTTTTTTGGAACAGATGCGTTATATGATTTCAGACGCTGCCAACGCAGTAGCTGTCGAATCACATGTTTTACGTTACTGGGAAGATGAATTAGAGCTATCGGTGCCAAGAAATGAAATGGGACACCGTTACTATACGAAAGAAAATATCGAACAGTTCAGACAGATTAAAGAATTAAAAGAAAAAGGTTACCAGTTAAAAGCAATCAAGATTCTGATACATAATTCGTCCGAACAACCGATTCCATCACCGCATGTCATGAATGAGAAGGCTGCGATGCTGGAAGAAAGTTTACATCAGAAACAGAAAGAAGAACAAAAAAGCAGTATACAAAAAGAGCTGCCGTCTGAAGCACCTGCATTGCAATCGGTTGCAGAGATGACGCAGATCAGCGATGCGCAGCGTCGCATGGAACAGTTCCAATGTATGATGACTGAAATTGTCCGAAATGCATTAAAAGACAATAATAAGGACTTAGGAGAAGAAATCGGGACAGAATTTAGCGATCGTGTATTAAAAGAAATGAATTACCTGCATCGCTGTCAGGAAGAGCAGGAAGAGGAACGATTCAAGAAACTGGATGAATTGATCCGTGGGCAGGTGAAGAAAAAGAAACGGTTTAAGAAAGAGCGTCCTGCGTGAAAACAGAAAAAAAGCGACTGTCATCGACAGTCGCTTTTTGAATTGTGTTTTAAGTAAATTGCAATTAGCCCTGGCTGATTGCTCCTGTAGGACAAACGCCTGCGCAAGTTCCACAATCTACGCATGTATCAGCAGCGATCTCATATTTTCCATCGCCTGCTGAGATAGCTCCTGTAGGACACTCTCCTTCGCAAGTTCCACACATCACACATGAATCACTAATAACGTATGCCATTGTAATATTCCTCCTTGTATAATAGTTTGACAACCGTATCCGTTGTGTGTTAATTCTATTACAATTTTTCACGAAATACAACCCTATTTGAAGCAATTCATGTATAATTTTTAATACTTTACAAATACTTGCCAAAGAGTTAGATACATCTACTGGACAAGAAAAATAAAAACAAGTATAATAACTAAACATGAAAAACAAAGGAGGTCCATAGAAATGGCAGCAACAGTTACAAAAACAACCATGATTGGAGAATTGCTTCAGATAGATCAGAACATTGCACCGCTTTTATTAGGAATTGGAATGCATTGTCTGGGATGCCCGTCTTCACAGATGGAGACAATTGAAGAGGCAGCTATGGTGCATGGAATTGAGCCGGACGCATTGGTTGATCAGATCAATGAATTTTTAAGCAAAAACACAGAAGCCTAATCCAAACAGGCATGGAAAAAGCCCATCAGCAGATGGGCTTTTGTTTTCTTTTTGTATCAAGTTAAGAAACCGATTTTGCCAGATACTCCAGTGCATGATCCTTTGCGATCAGAGAGAAATGTTCATCAAAAAAAGCTTTGGCAGAATCATAAAAGGGATGCTGCACACCGTATTCGGATAAAATGTTGCAAACCTTGTTAAACTCGCTCGGCGTATGATCACTTTTATGAATGATCAGGTAGTAAAGCTTCGTATGGTGATCCGCATAAAGAGTATTTTTCCCGAAATAAAAGCCGGTCAGCAATTTTGATAACCGCAGGAGATGCGAAAGATCCCGGAAACAAAACAGTTTTACGATGTCCGCGGGAACGGTCTGTGTCTGATCGAGCGGAGCCGGAGCCGCAGGTTTCTTTGTCGCAGTACTTTTGGCTGTCTCATGCAAAGGAACAAAGTGATCCTTTTTCTCTTTTTCTGTTTCGGTTGGACGTATGCCGGCAGCTTCACCGAGATGGCGGAACAGATCCAAGATACTGTCTGCAGCCTCAATGGAAAGTGCCGAAAGGTCATCATCCATTGCCAGCTGTGAATCCGCATCAACAGGGGTAAAATTGGAAAAGCGGGTGTCTAACTCTTCCGGATACTCGATCTTCGTCACATTTAACAGAATGGCCCCGCCGGAAAGCGGAATGGCTTCAATCATCAATGGAATGTCTTCCGCATCAAAGCCCAGCTCATAATTTGCCTTCTGCATCATTTCGTGAAAGAGCCGCTTGGCCTTGTCAGAACCATAGGCAAGCTCTGACAATTTCATTTGTCGTTCCGCCAGATCCTGACCGGTCAATGTGCACCGGATTTGGTTTTCGTTAATACGTTCAATCTTCATAGGGTAAACCCTCCTAAGGTACAAAAAGTATATACAATTATTTTCACAACGTCAAGGCAGGAAATGAAATTATTAAAAAAGTATAAAATCTATTGCCAAAAAGCATCCTATCATGGTATAAGAATGGCAGAGATGTTTTTCCTGATTCGCATAGCGGAGGTAAGGGTAAAACATGAATCAAAACATATGGTTTGGCAAGTATGAAATGATTCGGCCCATCGGGGCCGGCGCCAGTGGTCAGGTCTACTTAGCCAGACATCAGAGGCTGCAGCAGCTTCGGGCGATCAAGTGTATTCCGAAAAACTCGGCATATCGTTGGCAATCGTTAAGTGAAGCAGCTATCTTGAAATCTTTAAATCATCCCGCAATACCCGTGATCTATGACATAGAAGAAGACGAGGAAGCCTTTTATCTTGTAGAAGAATATATCATGGGTGAATCATTGGAAGCATACGTGCTCCATCAAAATTTAATTTCCAATACGTTTTTATTAAAAGTAGGAATGACATTATGTGACGTTTTTCAGTATCTGCACACATGCGATACACCTGTTGTCTATCAGGATCTGAAACCGGAGCATATTATAGTATATGGTGATCAGATAAAAATAGTCGACTTTGGAATTGCATCTTTTGTCAGTCAGGATAATCTTTTCCAGGCATACGGCACGGCACGGTACGCAGCACCGGAAAAGCTGCTTGGATCACCTGTAGATCAGGTATCGGATCTGTACGGAATCGGTTGTATTTTAAAATTTCTATGGGATTTCCTTCCATCGGAACAGAAAACAGCCAGACTGCAGACAATCATAGGAAAAGCAACGCAGGCAGAGAAAAAGAAACGTTATCAAAGTGAGGCAGATCTTTTCAGAGATCTCTCAGAACTGAGTCAGAAAAAACATCTCCAAACCACACAAAAAATTGCAGTAATTGCCAGCCAGTCCGGCATTGGAGCGACGCATATCGCGATTTCCTGCAATGTATATTTGAATTCCATCGGAAAAGATGCCTTTTATATCGAAGAACATGAAAGCGGTCATATGGCACAGTTATCAGCACAGCCGCATGTCAAATTTGACAGAGTAACCAAGCGCATCTCATACCGTGGATTTCAGGGAACCGCCCGGACAGGTGCAGCTGTGGAGCAGAAGATCCCGACAGAAGGTACACAGATATTGGATTTTGGTGCATACCATGGATTAAATTACGAATTAGAGACTTGTGATTTGATAATCGCTGTTTTGGGAAGTCGGCTCTGGCAGCAATGTCAGGCGATGCAATGTGTGGATCAATTGAAACATCTGAAAAATGTTTTATTTATGACAAATTACGGAGACAGCAGGAGCGCGAAGACATACGCAAGACAGCTACGTCAAAGCGTTGCGTGTTTTCCGCTGGACGAGGATCCGTTTTTCGTCAGTGATCAAAAAAGGAAGCTGTTTGATCAGCTGCTGAATCAGAAAGGATGGTGGAAGGAATAAAAACAAGATCAGCATATATGTCAAAAGAGCGAATTATCATCGGTTTTTTGGGAACGGACAGCGGAGTCGGAACGACGCATTTATCAGTTGCGACAGCAACATTTCTCGCATCGGAACTCGGTAAAACGGTTGCCTTACTGGAGCTTGGAGAAAAACCTGTTCTGCAATGTCTCATGCATAGATCCTATGATACTTTTTTTACAGTTGATGGAGTGAGATACTATCCCCACGCGAGACCGGAGCTCATCAGTGAGCTGTGTTCTACGGATATACAGTATCTGATCCTTGATCTGGGTCGTGGAAATGGACAGGCAGTTTCAGAGTTTTTCCGTTGCGACAAGCGATATATTGTGAGTTCTTTTGTACCCTGGAAAAGGGAAGGTTTAGAACAATTTGTCTGCCGGTATGCGGACAGATTATCAAAAAATAATTTATGTTGTGCTGTGTTAACGTTAGATGGATATGATCATGAAAAAAGAAGATTTAGCCGGATGCATCGATTACCGATTCGAACGATCCCATATATTGCTGATCCATTCTGGCTGGTGAGAGACCAGCTGCCATTTTTTTATGATATGATATAGGGTCAACAGGTAGATTTCGTTCCTGCTTGCAGGATAAGAAAGCTGCATGATTCGTATATCATATGATAGTCAGAATAAAAGATAAAAGCTAGGAGGAATCAAGAGATTAGAAACAGATACAAAATGATGATCAGGGCAGCAGTAATTGGTGCTGCTTGTGCAGGGATTCCTCTGACTCTGGTGTTAGTTCAAAAGCAACAGACTTCAAAGGATCTTCAAAACAATCTCTCTTATTATGAAAACAGAGAAAAACAATATCAGTACATGACATTATATTATGTAGAACAGGATATGACTGCCGGAGAAGCATTGACCGAAGACTGTCTGGCAGAAAGACAGATTCAGTCGATACAGGACTTATCAACTATGATATGTGATCAGAAAGAGGATCTGGTTGGCATGCGATTAAAGGTGTCCCTCAAAAAAGGGACCTGTGTGACAGCCGATCTACTTTATGAAGGAGAGGTTGTGGCAGAGGATGAAAGGCGCATTGAGTTAAATAGTGCAAATGTTCCGAAATCGTTAAAAAAGAACGAATTTGTGGATATTCGAATCAGCTTTCCAAATGGAGAGGATTATATCGTAGCGTCACACAAACAGATCTATGAATTACAGAGGGATGAAGAGTTGGGAGTCGTGACGATTCAAATGAGATTCAGTGAGCAGGAACTATTGCGTTATCAGGCTGCTTTTGTGGACGTAAAAACCTACACGGATACTTCCATCTACTGTCTGCAATACACTGGCGATTTTCAGACAGCAGCGAAAGAGTTTTATCCGGTGAATCGGAATGTTTTCGACTTGATGCAATGGGATCCGAATATTACGAACCGTTTCTATGTGGATGACGAATTGCAGAGAAGAGAACGATTAGAGGAGCATATGAAGGATTACTTATTGGAAAAACCGGTAGAGGAACCTTCAAATACACAGGAGCCGGAATATGAGAGCATTACGGATACTTCTGATCCGATGGATTTTTATACACAGCTCCCGGAATAATATATCACAAGACTCCTTTTGGAAAGGTAAGGGAAACATAATATGCTTGGTAAATGGAACCAATTATATATTGATTTAAATCAGTTGTCAGATCAGGGAATCGTTCTTTTTCTGGATGACTCCCCTGCAACGCCGGATCGGGTGATGCAGGCTTTGTGTAACGATAGTGCCGATTATATGAGAGATTATATTTATGAGAAAGGGGGGAAGTCAGTAAAAGAGATTCATTTCAATAAAATAAATGAGAGATAAAAGTTATTTTTATCCTTGGTAAAGAGACTAAAAATGCGAATGTCAATAAGGGAAAAGGAAAAGCAGGGCAGAAATGACCTGCTTTTTCTTTTCATAGGAAATTCCGATGGATTTCCTATGAAACAAAAAGGATGCGCGTATCAGGCATACTTTTACACTAGGAATCAAAAAAAAGGTATGGTATACTTGGCTTAGAAAATACATCGGATAAAAGATGTTTATCCATATGGAGGTATTGTACATGAAGAAAAAAATGGGACCTGTCATTGCGGGGCTTTTCCTGATAATAGTGATCATATTAATTCTGGTTATCAGTAAGAAGATAGAAAAATATATTCCGTCTGAGGAGATGGCAGATCTGGGAGAATACTATGGAGTGACAAGTGATGAGGATGTGGCGGTTGTATGGAATCAGGAGCTGTCGGATATCATTGTCAAAAAGTTTGACGGACAAATCTATCTCACACTCGACCAGCTCAAGGACCGGTTGAATGACCGTTTTTATTATGACAGAAATGAACAGCTTTTAATTTATACGACTGCCGAAACCAATATCAAGGCATATGCCGGAAAAAGCGAATATTATATAGGTAATGAAGCAACTGCCGTTCCATACGAAATCGTGAAAACAGTCGATGGAGAGATCTATGTTGCGCTTGATTATATTCAGAAATATACGGATCTGGCCTATGAACTGGTGGAAAAGCCGAATCGCTTAATCCTGTGGACAGATTTTGATACAGGAGAACCGGTATCGATCAAGAAGGAAACCCAGTTAAGAGTAAAGGGTGGAATTAAAAGCCCGATCTTGAAGGAATTGGCAAAGGATGAAGAATTGATCCTGTTAGAGCAGATGGACGACTGGAGCAGGCTGATGACGATGGACGGCATCATCGGTTATGCCAAAAATAAGCACATTACGTTTGATGATGCATCTCTTGTACCAAAGGAAGAGACACTGACACACAGCTACGAAGGAGAGACATTTACGCACAATCTGCTGGAGGAGCCGGTGAATCTGTTGTGGCATCAGGTCGTTTATCCGGAGGCAAACAGCAGAATTGCCAGCGTACTTGCTTCCTCAAAGGGCGTAAACGTGGTTGCGCCCACATGGTTTTATCTGAATGACAATGAGGGCAATATTGCGGACAAGGCAAGCAGTAATTATGTCAGCATCTGTCATGGGCAGGGTGTAAAGGTATGGGGACTGGTCAGCAATCTGGAAAATAAAGAGGCAGATACCTCTTATGTACTCAGTCATACTACTACGCGCGAGAATCTGGTACACCAGATACTCACAAAGGCTTTGCAGTACAATCTGGATGGTGTGAATCTGGATTTTGAATCTATCGACAGTGCGGTAGGTGATGATTATATTCAGTTTGTTCGCGAATTATCGCTGAAATGCAGGGCAAATAATTTGATCTTATCTGTGGATAATTACGTTCCGACAGAATATACTGCTTTTTATGATCGGACAGAGCAGGCAAATTATGCAGACTATATTGTCATCATGGCATACGATGAGCATTACAGCGGTTCGGGTGAAGGGTCGGTTGCATCCATTGACTATGTGAAAAACGGAGTGAAAAATACAATTGCCCAGTCTGTTCCGGCCGAGCAGATTATCCTCGGCGTGCCTTTCTACACCAGATTGTGGAAGGAAGTGCCAAAGGAGGACGAAAGCGATACGGTAGAATCGGCATCTGCGGACTATGTGGGTTATGAACTGAGCAGCGAAGCACTTGGCATGGCTGAGACGAGAAGACGGGTGGAAGCAAACGGAGCGACAATGAACTGGTTAGAAGACATGTGCCAGTATTATGCGCAGTACGAGCATGACGGAGCAACCTATAAGGTATGGATGGAAGATGCAAAATCGATTGAGAAAAAGTTAGAGGTAATGACTGATAACAAATTAGCAGGAGCAGCCTTCTGGAAAGCCGGACTTGAGACAGCGGATGTGTGGGACGTGATCGTAGCTGCGATGCAAAAACTACAGTAATGAATCAAAACCTTCATTCATAAACTGATACAAACAGTGTATGGAGAAGGATATGGATCAAACAAAACTCAATCGGAAAATAGAACTCGTATTTGGATTGCTGTTGTTATTGTCAGCCGGATTTCTTGGAGTAGAGGGAGCAAAAGCGGTAAGTGCGCAAAACGGCTATCGCATACAAAGCAAAACCGTCGTCATTGATGTCGGCCATGGCGGAATTGATTCCGGCAAGGTATCGGAGGACGGGATACTGGAAAAAGATGTCAACCTGGTGATCGCAAAAAAATTAGCACAGCTTTTGGAACAGGAAGACATAGAGGTCACATTGACCCGAGAGGATGACAGAGGGTTGTACCGTGACAGTGATCAGAACAAAAAGACGACGGATCTGCGTAATCGCTGTAAAATGATCGAAGACATCAATCCGATCTGTACGGTCAGCATTCATCAAAACAGTTATCCATCGCCGGAAGTCCGAGGCGCGCAGGTATTTTATTACCGGCATTCCACGCAGGCGCAAAAGCTGGCGCAGTTGATCCAGGAGAGCATCAGAGAGCGCGTCGATCCGGACAACACCAGACAGGAAAAACCAAATGATTCCTATTATATGCTTAAGCGCTCGACTTCGCCGACGGTCATCGTAGAATGCGGGTTTCTAAGCTGCCCAAAGGAGGCACAGCTTCTGACGGAGGAAGACTATCAGAATAAGTTGGCTTGGGCGATCCATATGGCAGTTCTGAATTATGTCAATCAGACAGAGCCGTAACCTACTTGTGACACCCATAGGATATATGGTATAATAGACAGTATGAATACAAAAATCATCAAAATAGATCCGGTACATATCGATCAAGAGGAGATAGAAGCTGCCGGAAAAATATTAATCAATGGCGGGCTGGTAGCTTTTCCGACAGAAACGGTATATGGTCTGGGCGGAGATGCACGGAACGCAGAAGCATCCAAAAAAATATACGAAGCCAAGGGACGTCCTTCGGACAATCCTCTCATCGTACATATCAGTTCGGTTGACCGTATGACGGAGATTGTAAAAGAGGTTCCACCGCAGGCTTATCTTCTGGCAGAAAAATTCTGGCCGGGTCCGATGACTCTGATCCTGCATAAAAACGACCGGATCCCTTATGAGACAACAGGCGGCATGGATACCGTGGCAATTCGGCTTCCCAGTGATCCGATCGCAAGAGCACTGATCGATGCATCCAGCGGATTCATAGCGGCGCCAAGTGCGAATACTTCCGGAAGACCGAGCCCGACGAGAGCAGAGCATGTCATCGAAGACCTCAATGGACGCATCGATGAGATCATAGACGGTGGGGCAGTCGGAATTGGTCTTGAATCGACAATTATTGATCTGACAGAGGAAGTACCGACGATTTTACGTCCCGGATATGTGACTCTTGAGATGCTGCAGGAAGTTCTCGATGAGGTACGGGTGGATCCGGGACTCATTGCCGCAGATTCCAAACGAAAGCCCAAAGCACCGGGCATGAAATACAGACATTATGCACCAAAAGCAGAGCTTCTGCTGGTGGAAGGAGATAACACAAAGGTGGTAGACGAGATCAACCGGCTTTGTGAACTTGCAGTGCGGGAAGGAAAATCCGTGGGGATTCTCGCAACAGAGGAGACGAAGGGATGTTATCCAAAGGGAGAGGTACTCTGTATCGGCTCCAGAAAGGATGAGGACAGCATTGGGAGACATTTGTTTGGCATCTTAAGGGAATTTGACCGGATGCAGGTAGATGTGATCTATTCCGAGAGCTTTTCCGATGCGAGATTTGGACAGGCAATCATGAACCGGCTGCTCAAGGCAGCAGGACATCATGTATTGGAGGTGTAGACCATGTGGGAAAAGATTATTTTTGTGTGCAGCAGCGGTACTTGTCGTGCGCCACTTGCGAAAGCATTGCTGGATGAGAGCAATTTAAAATATGAGATAGAGATACAGGCAAAGGGACTGGTAGTACTGATGCCGGAACCGATCAATCAAAAGATTTCAGCTGTCATGATCAGTAATGGTATCAATATGGAGGATTATATGGCCAGTCAGCTGGAGCCGCAGGATGTAACTGACCGGACACTGATTCTTGCAATGGAACAAAAACAGGTGCCGAAAGTCTTGGAGATCATCGGGGAGGAACGGGCACCGCAGGTACGGGTGCTGACGGAGCTGGTAGGAGAGGAACTGGAGATTATGGATCCGTTCGGAGCACCACTCCCATCGTATGGACTTTGCTTTGAATCCATGTCGAAAACGATTCGGAAATTAGCAAACTGGTTAAACGAACAGGAGGCATAAGATGAGCGAAAAACGATCAGATTATATCAGCTGGGACGAATACTTCATGGGTGTTGCCATGCTGTCGGGTATGCGTTCAAAGGATCCGAATACGCAGGTAGGTGCGTGTATCGTCAGTCAGGATAACAAGATCTTATCTATGGGCTACAACGGGTTTCCGATCGGATGCTCAGACGACGAGTTCCCCTGGGCGAGAGAGGGGGATCCTCTTGAGAACAAATATTTTTACAGTACCCACAGTGAATTAAATGCGATACTCAACTATCGCGGGGGGAGCCTGGAAGGTGCGAAATTATATGTCACACTTTTTCCGTGTAACGAGTGTGCCAAAGCAATCATTCAGTGTGGGATCAAAACTATCGTCTATGATAGCGATAAATACGAACACACGCCGTCTGTTATCGCATCCAAGCGTATGCTGACATCTGCCGGTGTTGAGTTTTATAAATATCAGAGAACCAATCGGGAAATAAAATTAGAGGTATAAAAAATAAAAGATATCGTCGGTTGCCTGACGGTATCTTTTATTTTTTCTTGGGATCCAATCCGGTCAGGCGGTTTACGATCGCAGCCAGATGCAGAAAGGTCTGACGATCCAGTCTCGAAGACTGTTCAATAAATGTGCGCATTTCCGGAGGGTAATCCACATTATCTTCAAAAAATTCAGCAGGGGTAACATGCAGATATTCACAGATGTAAAAAAATCCGGGTAAAGATGGAAGATTTTTGCCGGTCTCGATATTGTTGATATATCCCGGGTTTTGTCCCAGAGAAAGACTCATTTCGCGAGCCGATACGCCCTTTTGCATGCGCAATTGGGAAAGCCGAATTGGAAACTCATCCTCGTACATAATCATGAAAACATC
>JALEJB010000082.1 GCA_022768825.1 Lachnospiraceae bacterium | reverse complement strand
TAAAACAAATTCATCTTGGTGGGAGTCCAATCTCCTTCCAAGATAAAGCCTCCGGCGGATTGCAGAGGTGCGCAGAAGAAGAATGTCATGCAAAGCATGACGCGCACCTCGCAGCAAGTACGCCAAGGCGTACTTGAACATGAGCCTGCCACAGGCAGGAAACAATCAGAGAAAGGAGTGCAGCTATGAGTACTTTTTTTGGATTGAATATTGCAGCATCCGGCTTGCGTGCCTATCAGGCAAGTGCAAACACGGTAGCAAATAATATTGCCAATGTGGATACGGAAGGATATTCCAAACAGGTGACCAATATGCAGGCGAACAGTGCCCTGCGGAGCTATACGGACTACGGAACCTTGAGTACCGGTGTCAGCGCCGTATCGGTGACGCAGCTTCGCAGTGAATATTATGACAGCAAATATTGCCAGTACAGCGGTTACAAAGGAGAATACGACCAGAAATTAAGCTGCATGAGCCAGCTTCAGACCTATATCCAGGATGACAGCACCACCAAGGGATTTTCAACCTTGTATGCGACGTTTTTTGCGGATCTGGATAGTTTACATAACAGCCCCAGTGATACGTCGATCCGAAATCAGGTGATCAGTGACGGAAAAAATCTGGCAAGCTATTTCAATACGGTGGCCAACGGATTGCAGGAGATGCAAAAGGATATCAATTCACAGATTGCTTCTACCGTGGATTCCATCAACTCCATTGCGCAAAAGATCGCACTGCTCAACGATCAGATCAATGATGTGGAGATCGCCGGAGCATATGCCAACGATCTGAGAGACGATCGCGCGAAGCTGGTCGATCAGCTGTCCACTCTGGTATCCGTTGAGACAAAGGAAACGCCGATCCAAAACAGCAATTATCCGGAGATGTATACCGGTGCCACCAATTACCAGGTAAAGATCAACGGTCTTTCGATTGTGGATGGTGATAATTACAGACAATTGGAATGCATTGCCAAGGATTACAAGACGAATCAGAGTGATGTGGAAGGACTCTACAGGATCCGGTGGACGGACAATCAGACGGAATTTCTTGCCACAGCATCCACCAGCGGCGGAAGCTTAAAGGCATTGGTAGAACTGCGGGACGGAAACAATCATCAGAATTTTACAGGAAAAATTCAAAGTGTTGATACGAGAACTGTCACGATCGTCAATCCAAGCATCACAAAGGAAGCGGCACTTACGATGCCGCCGGAGGGCAAGATCACGCTGGGAAGCAAGGAATATGATTACTCGGAGTTTACGATGAAGACGGCGGAAAACGGGGATGTGACCTTTTATTTTACGATTACGGGAAATACAGCGGGACTCAACTCCACCATCGGAAGATCTGCCAGCATCGGAACTACGATTGACTATAAGGGGATTCCTTATTATCAGTCCCAGATGAACGAATTTTTACGCACCATCACAAAGGAATTTAATGATATCGAACAGACCGGTGTGGATATGGATGGAAATCCGATGAACGCATTTTTTATTGCTACCAATGCCCAGGGAAAACAGTTGGGATTTACCGAGCAGGAAAAAAACGTGACCCGTTCGGGAGCTGACAATTATTATCAGATGACAGCCGCCAACATCGGCATTGCAATTGAATCGTTGCAAAATCCACGGGTTTTTGCAACGGCAACAAAGCAGGATTTTGAAGAAGGACAGGACAATCAGGATCTGATCTCGGATCTGCTCCAGTTACAAAACAGCAAGATCCTCTACAGAGGAAGCGGCGGCGAGCAGTTCCTGGAGTATCTCATCAGTGATGTCACGGTGGATGCAGAGGAAGCGGAGCTTTTAAATGAGAATTATTCAACGATACTCAGTACGGTCAACAAGCAGCGCACCTCAGTATCCGGTGTGGATGAGGATGAAGAGGCACTGGACCTGGTGAAATTTCAAAATGCGTATAATCTTTGCTCCAAAGTGGTTCAGATTATGTCTGAAATGTACGATAGATTAATTACAAGCACAGGAGTATAAGCTTTGGACACTTCGATATAGTTACAAGTGACGTGCAGAGTGGAAAAACGGAGGTACTTGAATTATGATGCGAATTACAAACAGTATGATGCTGACCAACACAAAAGAAAATATCAATAGCAACAAGGTCAATGTGGATCGACTCAATACGCAGATGTCGACCCAGAAAAAGATCACAAAGCCATCCGATAATCCGCTGATCGCTATCAAGTCACTTCGGTTGTCTACGACCTTAAGTCAGATCAATCAGTATTATAGCAATAATATCAAGGATGCGGATTCCTGGATGGATATCACAGAGACTGCCCTGACGAACATGAAGAGTATCGTGAATGACGCCTATCGTTTATGTGTCAACGGAGCAACAGATACGCTGACAAATGAAGACCGCAACACGATCCTGACACAGCTAAAGTCATACAGCTCACAGCTTTACGGAGAAGCCAATTCCGATTATGCAGGACGCACGGTATTCAGTGGATACAAGACAAATGAAACTGTTGCCTTTACCGATTATTCCGAGGCAACGACTGCAAAATACGAAGTGACAGAGCGGTTGAGCTATACCGATATCCGGGAAAATAATTACTACGCCAACGAGGTGACGACACCGGGCGGCAACGATGTAACTGCCGCAATCGGTCTGCCAAACTCCGCGGATTATACCAAGACGCCGCAGCAGGTAACGTTAAAGCGTGTACGCCTGTCCTATGACGCATTAAAAAACATTGCGAATTTCACTTATTCCGCATGCGTGGATACCAGCTCCAGCAAGGTGGACGGAACCACCAACGGTGTGGCAACGATCCGGACACAGGTGGATAAAGCCACCGGCGTAAATGCACAGGTGCTCGAATGGAAGAGTCAGGAAAAAGACAGTACCTTTACTTATCTGACCGACAGCACAGGAAATATGGATCAGGCAGGCTTTGAAGACTTAGACGGCAATAAGCTGACGATCAAACTGGATGGGACTTCGGCAACCAAGATCGATGTATCATACGACACGACCAAATTAACAAAAACCTCGAAGAAAAATAATGTCAGCGAGACCGATACGTATACGGACGGTGAAGGCAAGGTTGCATTTACCGTGCGTTATGTAAAAGATGCGGGTGGCAATTATACCAGTGCCACGATCAAGGATTCTGCAGGCAATACAGTAACCATCAAATATGATGGTGGAGAAGTAAAAACGATTGAGGATGCGCAGGGAAATACGATAGAGATCAAACCGCAGCCGGGAACACTTATGGATGCAGAAGGCAATCCGGTGACAGATGCAGGGGGCAATCCGATTACAACGAATAATGTTGTCATCAAAAATGCAGACGGCGATGTGGCAATGACTGCAAAGTTTTATGACAATGAGGAAACTGCCGGTGGTGCTACGCTGACACATAAAGCTGTTCAGCTTTACACGGAAGATAAGAAACTGGGTACCGATCTGGTTGTAAAAAATATGACCGCTACCGAATTCGACCAGTTTTTATCAGATGTTGCCAGCGGGGCAGTCTCTCTGGATGACTATCAAAATACGGTGATCTGTCTTCCGGATAGTGGGGAGATGATCATTGGATCCAATTTGGCGGCAAACCTGACCTCCGAACATGCGGATCTGCAGATCACCTATAACAAAGAAGGCTTCAAGGTAGGAGAAGTCCGGCCGGAGATGTATTTTAACTGTGTGAAGCAGACCGAAGCCAGTACGGATAACTGGGTGAAATATACGAATTATGACGCAGACGGAAACTGGATCTATCAGAATATCGATTATGCGATCTCTTCCAATCAGGAGCTGACAGTCAATACACAGATCAAAACGGTCATTGATGCGGATTGCTACCGGGATATGGCGGAGATGACAGAAATGGTGCAGAAAGCCATTGATGCCCATACGGTGGTCGCCAATCTGGAAAATATGATCAGTTCCACGGATTATGTATCCGACAAAGAACAGCTTTATTTAAAGGATGCACTGGCAAAGGCCAAGAAACAGGCAGACTATATGGATGATAATCTCCAGAAGCTGTTTGGACGACAGATTTCCAATTTCGAGAAATATCTCAATGATATCAATCTGGCAATTACCGACGTGGGAAGCCGCGGAGACCAGTTAGCACTTGCGGAAAACCGGATGGGCAATTCCAAGACGACATTTACGGAATTGAAATCCAACAACGAGGACGAGGAACTGTCAGATGTGACCATCAATTATACGGCAGCTTACAATGCATATCAGGCATCACTGCAGGCAGCGGGAAAAATTGATGATATGTCGCTTTTGGATTTTTTATAAGCCGATTTTGTGGAAGAAAAAGGAGAAGGATAAATGCGTATTGAAACAAGATTATTTGGAACAGTAGAAGTAGGGGAAGAAAAGATCATCACATTTCCGGGGGGGATCATAGGATTTTCATATATGAAACAGTTTACCCTGATTCGTGATGAGGACAATCCGGATAGCAGTATCATGTGGCTGCAGTCTGTAGAGGAACCGCAATTTGCGCTTCCTGTTGTGGAGCCGAATCTGATCATCGAAGGATACGATCCGATGGTAAACGACGAATATCTCGAACCACTGGGAGAATTGAAACCGGGAGAGATCTATTCACTGGTCACCATTACCGTGCCCGGTGATATTACGAAAATGACAGCCAACCTAAAAGCGCCGATTGTGATCAACATGGAAAATAACCGGGCAGTACAGCTCATCGTAGAGGATGATTTTCTGGTAAAACATCCGATCTATGACATTCTGGCAGAAAAGAAGGAGGGAAAATAAATGTTAGCATTAACTAGAAAAAAAGGAGAATCCCTCATACTGAATAATGATATTGAGATCACGGTTTTAGAGGTTCGCGGGGATCAGGTGAAGCTCGGCATTGCTGCACCGAAAAGTGTTTCCATTTATCGCAAGGAAGTCTACATCCAGATCCAAAAGGAGAACGAGGCATCGGCAAGTGTGGAGAATCTGGAAGCACTGAAAAATCTGTTTTAACAGGATTCGGGGATCCGGATGGGATTCAGATGAAAATCTCTTGCTATGACGCTGGATGGAGTGTTGGGTCATAGTAAGAGGTTTTTTTATTTTCCATCATTTTTCCTTAAACTTTTGGAATTAACTGCCGATATAAGATTCAGCAAACAAATTATCTTGTAGCAGATGTTGGCCAGATCTGTTACAACCAAGTCAATCACATGGAGGTGTATCATATGACGATGGAACCAATTCAAAATTCAGCAGTGACTTATCAGGGAAGTGCGTCACCGGCAGAAAAGACAACAAAACCGGCAACTCCGGTCAAAGAATCCAATGTACAGAGTAACGAAGCAAAGGATGCGAAAAAAGACGGTAAAAACCAGGGAATGGTTGTTTCACCAGAGGTTGCCAGTGAGCGTTCGATCAAGAATGCGGTGGAAGAGATCAACCGGAAATCGCACAATATGGAAGCAATTTTTGGTTATCATGAGGGAACAAATCGCGTGATGATCAAGATTCTGGATAAGGACACAAAAGAAGTAAAGAAAGAATATCCTGCCGAGAAGACACTTGACATGATCCAGAAGGTGTGGGAGATGGCAGGACTGATGGTAGATGAAAAGAGATAAGGAGGGATTGCCATGCCGATTCGATTAACAGGAATGTCATCCGGTCTGGATACCGAAGCACTGGTATCTGAGCTGGTAAGTGCATATCGGACAAAAGAACAGAAATATGAGAAGGCACAGACGAAGCTGAGCTGGAAGATGGATGCATGGAAAACCATGAACTCAAAGACCTACAGCTTCTACAATAACATCAGCAGTCTCAGATTCTCATCTGCATACAGCCTGAAAAAGACAACTGTGTCAAACGCTGCAAAGGTTTCCGTTACAGCAGGAAATAGTGCGGTCAACGGAACACAGACACTGAATAT
>JALEJB010000068.1 GCA_022768825.1 Lachnospiraceae bacterium | reverse complement strand
GCAGCAGAGATCTTCACAAACTGTCCGTTCTCTTTGAGATCCTCAATCGTAGGACAACCGCAATATCCCATACCGGAACGGATTCCGCCGATCATCTGGAACACTGTATCCTCAACGGTACCTTTGTAGGCAACACGTCCTTCGACGCCTTCCGGAACAAGCTTTCTGGCATTCTCCTGGAAATAACGATCCTTTGAACCGTTCTCCATAGCAGCAATACTTCCCATTCCGCGGTAAACTTTGTATTTTCTTCCCTGATACAGCTCAAATGTACCGGGAGCCTCATCACATCCTGCGAATAAGCTACCCATCATACATACGTTGGCGCCGGCAGCAAGTGCTTTGGTCATATCACCGGAATACTTGATTCCGCCATCGGCAATGATCGGGATATTGTATTCTTTTGCAACCTCATAGCAATCCATGATGGCTGAGATCTGCGGAACACCGATTCCCGCAACGACACGTGTGGTACAGATACTTCCCGGTCCGATACCAACCTTGACAGCATCCGCACCGGCCTCAATCAATGCCTTGGTAGCAGCACCGGTAGCGATGTTTCCTGCGATTACCTGTAAATCAGGATAAGTCGCTTTGATCTTTTTCACCGCTTCGATGATATTTTTTGAATGTCCATGCGCGGAATCCACAACAATGACATCCACATGAGCCTTCACCAATGCAGCTACACGGTCCATCATATTTGCGGTGATGCCGACACCGGCACCGCAGAGCAGTCTTCCCTGCGCATCTTTGGCGCTCAGCGGATACTTGATCTGTTTTTCAATATCCTTGATGGTGATCAGACCTTTGAGGTTATTCTCTTCATCAACGATCGGAAGCTTTTCTTTTCTTGCTTTAGCGAGGATTTTCTTTGCTTCTTCTAATGTGATGCCCTCTTTTGCGGTGATCAGACCTTCGGAAGTCATGCACTCTTTGATCTTTCTGGAGAAGTTTTCCTCAAATTTCAGATCACGGTTGGTGATGATACCAACTAATTTGCCGTCTCTTGTGATCGGCACACCGGAAATGCGGAATTTTGCCATCAGCTCATCGGCATCCTGTAAGGTATGCTCTTCTGATAAAGAAAATGGATCAGTGATGACGCCATTCTCGGAACGCTTTACTTTGTCAACTTCTTCTGCCTGTGCCTCAATCGACATATTTTTATGGATGATACCGATTCCGCCCTGTCTGGCCATCGCGATCGCCATGCGATGCTCCGTAACGGTATCCATTGCTGCACTCATCATTGGAATATTCAATGTGATCTTGTTGGTAAGTTTTGTGTTCAGAGAAATCATGTCTGGTGTCACCTCTGAATACTGTGGTACTAACAACACATCATCAAAGGTAATTCCTTCACCGATAATTTTACTCATCTTCTTTATCCTCGCTTTCTGTATGATTATCCTATTGTATTTTCACCATGCTATCAAAAAAATGAATGAAAGTCAATGAAGAATATGTCAAGTTTTTTTCCAAATAATATAACAATTTTTGTGAGGTTTTATACTTCACGCAGGGCAGGAAAAAATAATAAAATAATGTATGAAAATATTTTGGTTTTGAAAAAATTGTGCTATACTCTTTGTGATTTACATATTATCCTAAGGAGGGACCCACGAAGTGGGAGGATTCCTTGGGAGTGGACTTATTTATAATTAGAAATGGAATCGTGATTATGGAATTTCGACCATGTATTGATATACATAACGGAAAAGTGAAGCAGATCGTTGGAGGAAGTCTGCGTGATGAGGGCGATTTTGCGCAGGAGAATTTTGTTGCGGAGCAGTCGGCGGCGGACTTCGCAAGATTATATGCCCGTCATGGATTAAAGGGTGGACACATCATCCTGCTCAATCCAAAGACATCCGAGTACTATGAGCAGACGAAGGAACAGGCAATGGAAGCGTTGCGGGCATATCCCGGCGGCTTGCAGATTGGCGGTGGGATCACGGCAGATACTGCGGAAGAATTTTTGCAGGCCGGAGCCAGCCATGTGATCGTCACTTCCTATGTATTTTCCGAGGGAAAAGTTCATTACGACCGGTTAAAATTGTTGAAGCAGCGCGTCGGTAAGGAACATCTGGTGCTGGATCTAAGCTGCAGAAAACAGGGTGATGATTATTATGTCGTGACCGACCGCTGGCAGAAGTTTACATCCGAAAAGGTGACGCCGGAGTTTTTACGGATGCTGCAGGATTTTGCGGATGAATTTTTAGTACATGCTGTCGATGTGGAAGGGAAGGCATCCGGAATCGAGCTTCCGATCGTATCCATGCTCGCTGAGGTAGATGGAATCGCCACTACTTATGCGGGCGGTGTTGGTTCCATGGAAGACCTGATCCGATTGCAGGAGACCGGACAAGGAAAAGTAAATGTCACGATTGGCAGTGCGCTGGATCTGTTCGGCGGTTTGCTGGAGTTTCAAAAGGTACTTGATTTTTGCAAATCAACCATAAACAAATAGAAAAAACAAAAAGGAGAAGAATCATGTCACACTATACAAAACAGGATATTTTAGACATGGTGGAGGAAGAGGACGTAGAATTTATCCGCCTCCAGTTTACCGATTTATTTGGCACCTTGAAAAATGTAGCGATTACCAAAAGCCAGTTGGAACGTGCTTTGGATAATCAATATGTGTTTGACGGATCATCGATCGAGGGATTTGCGCGGGTAGAAGAATCGGATATGTTTTTGCATCCGGATCTGGATACGTTTTGCATTTTTCCATGGAGACCGCAGCAGGGAAAAGTAGCGCGTATTATCTGTGATGTCTATGACATCAGTGGAAAACCGTATGCCGCAGACCCACGCGGAAAATTAAAGTCTGTCCTCGCACAGGCCAAGGAGATGGGATATACGTTTCAGGTTGGGCCGGAGTGTGAATTTTTCCTGTTAGAGACAGACGATGAAGGCCTGCCGACACTGAATATCAATGAGCGTGCCGGATATTTTGATCTGGGACCGAATGATTTGGGAGAGAATGCCAGACGTGATATTGTACTGACAATGGAGGATCTTGGAGTAGAGATCGAGGCATCTCATCATGAGATTGCTGCAGGTCAGCATGAAGTGGATCTGAAGTATGGCGAGGCGCTTTCTATCGCAGATGCCTTTATGACCTTCAAGCTGGCTGTGAAGACTGTAGCAAAGAGACATGGTATGTTTGCAAGCTTTATGCCGAAGCCAAAGTCAGATGTGGCGGGTTCCGGTGTTCATCTGAATCTGTCACTGATTGATGAAAACGGTCGCAATATTTTTTATGATGAAAAGGGTCGTTACGGATTAAGTAAAGAAGCATATTATTTCATGGGCGGAATCATGAAGCATGTACAGGGTATGACCTTGATCACGAATCCGTTGGTCAATTCATACAAGAGAATTGTGCCCGGCTATGAAGCACCGACGGATGTGGCATGGTCTTATATGAACCGTACCCCGCTGCTTCGTATCCCACCTGTAAAAAATGAATCTAAGCGGATTGAACTTCGAAGCCCGGATCCTTCCATGAATCCTTATCTGACACTAGCAGTCTGTCTGGCAGCAGGGTTGGACGGAATCAAAAATCAGATCAAACCACCTGCAGAGGTGCAGATGAATGTCTATTCGATGTCTGCTTCTGAGAAGGAATCATTAAACATTGAACATTTACCTGAGAATCTGAAGGAAGCGATGGAGGCATTTGAAAAAGATCAGTTTATCTGGGATGTTTTGGGAGATAGCATTTGCAAAAAGTTGCTGAAGTTTAAGCAGAAGGAATGGATGACCTATCGCACACAGGTAACCGGTTGGGAGATTGACGAATATTTGCACAAGATTTAGAAAGAGACTGCTTCGTATATGAATATCATATTAGTTTTTCCGAAAATTGAGACTGCAAAAAGTATCAAGGTGCTCTTACAGAGAAATGGATATTCTGTCGATGCCGTCTGTACTACTGTCGCGCAGGGATTGCATGTTGCAGGCGAATTGGATGGTGGGATCATCGTCAGCAATTATCGTCTGGTGGATGGTATGGCTCTGGAATTTTATGAGGATCTGCATCCGAACTTCCAGCTTCTGATGATTGCTCCAAAGGATTACATAGATTCCGGATCTGTCAGGGATGTCTTCAGCCTGACGACGCCGCTGCATGGCAAGGATCTGCTGGATACGCTCGAAACCATCAGCTATGCCTATACCAGATGGAGAAAGAAAAAAAAGGCAGCCAGACCTCAGCGTACACAGCAGGAACAAAAAACCATCGATCTTGCAAAGATGCTGCTGATGGATCGAAACGGACTGTCGGAGTCAGATGCGCATCGTTATATTCAAAAATCCAGTATGGATAACGGAACCGGAATGGTGGAGACCGCCGAGATGATATTGAGCTTAATGAGAGGATAATTTATGAAATTTACAAAAATGCACGGATGTGGCAATGACTATGTATATGTAAACTGTTTTGAGGAGACGGTAGACAATCCGTCAGAGGTGGCAAAATATGTCAGTGACAGACATTTTGGAATCGGGTCGGACGGACTGATATTGATCAAGCCTTCCGATGTCGCTGATTTTGAGATGGAGATGTACAATGCGGATGGTTCCAGAGGCGAGATGTGTGGAAACGGTATTCGCTGTGTAGGAAAATATGTGTACGACTATCATCTGACCGACAAGACGCAGATCAGTGTGGAGACACTGGCGGGGATCAAATATCTGAACCTTCTGGTAGAAGACAAAAAAGTAAGCCGGGTGCGGGTCAATATGGGCGCACCGATCTTAGAGGCGGATCAGATACCAACCACCTTTGAGGGAAGCTCTGTGATCGATCAGCCCATGACCGTGGCCGGCAAGGAATACCGCGTCACCTGCGTATCCATGGGAAATCCGCATTGCGTGATCTTTTTGGATGAAGATATCACAGATCTGGATCTGGAAAAGATCGGACCGGAGTTTGAGCATCATGCTCGTTTTCCAAAGCGAGTGAATACAGAGTTTGTAAACAGGATTGATGATACACACCTGCGTATGCGTGTGTGGGAGAGAGGCTCCGGCGAGACCTGGGCTTGCGGTACCGGCACCTGTGCGACGGTGGTGGCTGCGATCCTGAACGGACTTACTCAAAATGAGGTAGAAGTGGAATTGCTGGGAGGAACACTGAAAATTGAATGGGATCGCGAGAAAAATCTGGTCTACATGACAGGTCCGGCAGTGGTCGTATTTGATGGAGAATGTGTACTTCCTTAAATTAGGAACAAACAAATATTGACAAAGCTGATTTTGTATAGAGACGTTGTTGAAAAAAAGGGGATAGAAAAGATTACGATAAAAAAGGAGAAAGAATATGTTTCAGATTAATGACAATTACCAGAAATTACCGGGAAGCTATTTATTTAGCACCATCGCAAAAAAAGTAGCAGCCTTTCAGGAGGCTAATCCGGATAAGCAGATCATCCGACTTGGTATCGGAGATGTGACTCAGCCGATCGCACCGGCGATCATTGAGGCGATGCACAAGGCCGTAGATGAGATGGCACATGCAGAGACATTTCGCGGATATGCACCGGATCTCGGATACGATTTTCTTCGCAATGCAATTGTAGAGAATGATTACAAAGCAAGAGGCTGTGAGATCACAGCGGACGAGATTTTTGTATCAGACGGAGCTAAGAGTGATTCCGGAAATATTCAGGAGATTTTTTCTGAAAAAAATCGCATCGCAGTATGTGATCCGGTTTATCCTGTTTATGTAGATTCCAACGTTATGGCGGGAAGAACCGGAACTTATGATCCGACCAGTGAGACCTGGAGCAATGTGATCTATATGCCGACGACCAAGGAAAACGGATTTGTTCCGGAGTTCCCGAAGGAGACACCGGATATGATCTATCTGTGCTTCCCGAACAATCCGACCGGAACTACGATCACCAAGGCTCAGCTTCAGGCATGGGTAGATTACGCCAATAAGGTTGGAGCCGTTATTATCTATGACGCAGCTTACGAGGCATATATCTCAGAGGATGATGTGGCACATTCGATTTATGAGTGTGAGGGTGCAAAGACCTGCGCGATCGAGTTGAAGAGCTTTTCGAAAAATGCAGGCTTTACCGGTGTTCGTCTGGGTTATACAGTAGTACCGAAGGAACTGAAATGCGGGGATGTATCTCTGAACGCGATGTGGGCACGTCGCCACGGAACCAAGTTTAACGGCGCACCATATATCGTTCAGCGCGCAGGAGAGGCTGTTTATTCTGAGGCAGGAAAAGCGCAGTTAAAAGAGCAGGTTGCCTATTATATGAAAAATGCTGCAACCATTAAAAATGGTCTTGTGGAAGCCGGATTTGAAGTGTTTGGTGGCGTGAACGCGCCGTATATCTGGCTGAAGACTCCAGACCAGATGACTTCATGGGAGTTCTTTGATTATTTGCTGGAGAAAGCAAATGTGGTAGGTACGCCGGGCTCCGGTTTCGGACCAAGCGGAGAGGGATACTTCCGCCTGACTGCATTCGGAAGCTACGAGAATACCTGTGCTGCGTTGGAGCGCATCAAAGCATTATAATATCAAAAATAGAATACAAAAAGTGCCTGTACACCCCACGACGAAGGATAACTCCGATTGTGCTCAAGCCCGCAAATGCGGGGCGCACAAAAGTCGTAATCCTTTGCCGTGGAGTGTTGGGCACTTTTTTCTTTATCATTCCAATATAAGTCGTATCTTGTCTTACAATGTGAAAAATGTAGTGGAAAACAAAACCACCCACAACGAAGGATTACGATGTTGTGCGACTCTTGCAAGCGTTCTGTTTATGAGCGACGCCTCTGTGAGCAAAATGTGAGTGCAAGTCACAGTTTGGTCACAGCGCTGGCGCGATTAGAAAAGCTTGGCAAGAACAAGCACATAGGAGTAATCCTTCGTTGTGGGTGTATTTTATTTGCTATAACAGGATTTATTTATTCTTCGCATTGAAGTTCGCCCGCTTGCGCAGTGTCGGATCAAGAATACGCTTGCGGATACGAATACTCTCCGGAGTGATCTCCAACAGTTCGTCCGTGTCAATAAACTCCAGCGCCTGCTCGAGACTCAAGATCTTCGGCGGAACCAGCGTCAATGCTTCATCCGCACTGGAAGAACGGGTGTTGGTCAGGTGCTTCTTCTTGCAGACATTCAGTTCAATGTCTTCCGGTTTGGCACTCATACCGATGACCATACCGGCATACACCTTTTCACCCGGTCCGATAAAGAGCGTACCGCGATCCTGCGCGGAAAATAATCCGTAGGTAACAGATTCACCGGTCTCAAAAGCAATCAGAGAACCGGACTTGCGATACTGGATATCGCCGCAATACAAGTCATATCCGTCAAAGATCGTGTTGATGATACCGTTTCCTTTGGTGTCAGTCATAAAATCGTTGCGGTAACCGATCAGACCGCGGGACGGAATACGAAACTCAAGTCTGGTATAGCCGCCGCTGATCGAACCCATATTCAGCAAAGAACCTTTTCGCTGGCTTAATTTATCGATGACAACACCGGTAAATTCATCCGGAACATCCACATAAGCAAGCTCCATCGGCTCCGTCTTTTTCCCATTTTCATCTGTATGATAAAGCACTTCCGCTTTGCTGACCGCAAACTCATAACCCTCACGCCGCATATTCTCGATCAAAACGGATAAATGCAACTCGCCACGACCGGAAACCTTGTAGGTATCCGCATCCTCAGTCTCTTCCACCCGAAGCGATACATCCGTGTTCAGCTCGCGGAATAAGCGGTCACGGATGTGGCGCGAAGTGATATATTTTCCTTCCTGTCCCGCAAGCGGAGAGTCGTTGACGATGAAGTTCATCGAAAGGGTAGGCTCGGAAATCTTCTGGAATGGAATCGCAACCGGATCTTCCGGTGCGCAGATCGTATCTCCGATATGGATATCAGAGATTCCGGAGATGGCGACGATGGAGCCGATCTTTGCTTCTTCCACATCTACCTTATTTAAGCCGTCAAATTCATACAGCTTGCTGATACGAACCTTTCTTGATTTATCCGGCTCATGATGATTGACGACAACTGCTTCCTGATTGATCTTCAGAGATCCGTTATCCACTTTGCCGACTCCGATGCGGCCGACATATTCATTGTAGTCAATGGTACTGATCAACACCTGGGTGTTGGCATCGGGATCGCCGGTTGGTGCCGGGATATAGTCGATGATCGTTTCAAACAGCGGAGTCATATCTTTTTTCTCATCATCCAGATCAAGCACGGCAAAACCATCTCTTGCAGACGCAAACACGAATGGGCAGTCCAGCTGCTCGTCGGAAGCATTCAGATCCATAAACAATTCGAGAACCTCATCGATGACCTCGTTCGGACGTGCTTCCGGACGGTCAATTTTGTTGACACATACGATTACCGGTAAGTCCAGCTCCAATGCTTTCATCAGAACAAATTTGGTCTGAGGCATCGCACCCTCGAAAGCGTCGACGACTAAAATCACACCATTTACCATTTTTAAGACACGTTCTACTTCGCCGCCGAAATCTGCGTGCCCTGGTGTGTCGATGATGTTGATCTTGACATCTTTATAATAGACGGCTGTGTTTTTCGACAGGATGGTGATGCCGCGCTCGCGCTCAATATCGTTGGAGTCCATGACACGCTCCTGTACTTCCTGACCTGCGCGGAAGACACCGCTTTGTTTCAGCAATTCATCGACAAGTGTCGTTTTACCATGGTCGACATGGGCGATGATGGCAATGTTTCGAATATCGTCTCTTGTTGTAATCATTTTTTTCTCTCTTTCTATCTTCAACCATTGAATTATCAAACAACCGTACACATATTATCACACTGAACAAATTATGCAAGTGTAATTTGCATTTTATAGGAAAATTCTCCGTATTTGTGATGCATACATTTTTGTATTTTTGTCGACAAAATACAGCAATCTTCTTAAATTTCGCATGGTATATTTTCTGTGAGATGAAAATAAAATAAAAACAGCAAAAGCGAAAGGAGTTATCTCTATGGGAGACAAATTATTTGAAAACAATCAGGTTATGATCGCAGGTGAAATCATTTCAGATTTTACATTCAGCCATGAGGTGTATGGAGAAGGGTTTTATATGGTAGATGTTGCAGTGAATCGTCTCAGCAACTTTGCGGATTATATTCCGGTCATGGTTTCGGAGCGCCTTTTGGATGTGTCAAAGGATTGGAAAGGTCAGTACATATCCGTGGTTGGACAATTTCGTTCCTACAATCGACATGAAGAGAAGAAAAACCGTCTGGTACTCAGTGTCTTTGCAAGGGAATTGTCATTGGTTCAGGAAGTCGATGAAGACGTCAAAAGCAACCAGATCTTTCTGGATGGCTATATCTGCAAAGAACCGATTTACCGCAAGACGCCACTGGGCAGAGAGATTGCGGACCTGTTGATCGCAGTCAATCGCTCTTATGGAAAAAGCGATTATATTCCATGTATCTGTTGGGGAAGAAACGCAAGATTTGCATCCACTTTCGCAGTCGGAACTCATGTACAGATCCAGGGAAGAATTCAGAGTCGCGAGTATGTGAAAAAGATCAATGAGCTGGAAACGGAAAAGCGCATCGCTTATGAAGTGAGTGTCAGCAAGATTGAACAGATGGAGTAGTAGATGGCCGATACTTGAATTTTTTCACAACTTGTGGTATTCTTGCTTGTAATATTTGGATATTTGTAACTGTTTGAAACAGTTTCACATATTTTGGAGCAGTAACAGGAGGCAAACAAATGGACACAGGAATGACTCTGGTTTTTTATGGTGAAGGTCATGGAAAATCGACGGCTGCGATGGGACGTGCGTTGAAAGCGGCAAGTGAAGGAAAAACCGTTTTTGTCATACATTATTTAAAAGGTCGTATGAATCATGAGGCTGAGTTTATGAAGAAGTTGGAGCCACAGATCAAAGTGTTTCAGTTTGAGAAAAGTGATCAGCGCTATGAGGATCTGAGTTATGAAGAAAAGCAGGAAGCACAGATGAATATCAGAAATGGTGTCAACTTTGCAAAAAAGGTACTTGTAACAGGGGAGTGCGATCTGTTGATCTTAGACGAGGCACTCGGTCTTTTGGATGCAGGACTACTTACCCTGGAAGAGTTACAGGTATTATTGAAGTCAAAATCGGCAGGAATGGAGCTGATCTTGACCGGTCGTACCATGGACCCTGCAATTCGTCAATTTGCAGATGAGATTTATAAAATTAAGTCTGAGAAATAATCGTTTACTTTTTTCGAAAATTACAATATCATAGTAATAAGAACACATTGCAGGAGGAAAAACGAGATGGCAATTTTCAAAGGTGCCGGTGTGGCAATTGTTACACCAATGAAAAAAGATCTTGAGGTGAACTACGATAAGCTGGAGGAAATGATCCAGTATCAGATAGACCATGGAACAGATTGTATTGTGATCGCCGGTACAACCGGTGAGGGATCAACACTGACCATGGAAGAGCATGCAGACGTGATCCGTGCTGCTGTGAAATTCACAAAACACAGAATTCCGGTAGTAGCCGGAACCGGATCGAACAATACAAAATGTGCGATCCAATTGACACAGGAAGCAGAAGAAGCAGGAGTAGATGGCGTATTGGTTGTCACTCCTTATTATAATAAAGCGACCCAGCCGGGTCTGATCAGTCACTACGGACAGATTGCAGAGGCGACAAAGGTGCCGATCATCATGTACAATGTACCGGGTCGTACCGGATGCAATATCCTGCCTGAGACGGTAGCGGCACTTGTGAAAAAATATGACAACATTGTCGGTATCAAAGAAGCAACCGGTAATGTGGCACAGGCTGTCAAATTGATGGATTTGTGTGATGGCAATCTTGATCTGTATTCCGGTGAAGACGGAATCGTCGTTCCGTTACTTTCCATTGGAGCTGTCGGTGTCATCTCCGTATGGTCAAACATCGCACCGCAGGATGTGCATGATATGTGCTATGCGGCATTCGAGGGTGATTACAAAAAAGCAGCAGAGATTCAGCTGAAAGGACGTGCGCTGGTAGATGCACTGTTCTCGGAGGTTAATCCGATTCCGGTCAAACGGGCGATGAACGCGATGGGCTTTGATGTGGGATCACTTCGCGCGCCACTCTGTGAGATGGGTGAGGAAAATGCAGCAAAATTGATTCAGGTGATGAAAGCATACGGACTTCCGGTGGTAGAATAGGAGCAGAAGATGACAAGAGTGATCATGCACGGCTGCAACGGTAGAATGGGACAGATGATCTCGGGCTTATGTACAGCCGATCCAGAAATAGAAATAGTAGCAGGTGTAGATACATACACCGAACAGAAAAACGATTATCCGGTTTTTGCAAGTATTGATCAGTGCGATGTTGCTGCGGATGCGATCATTGATTTTTCCAATGCGTCTGCAGTTGACGGATTGCTTGATTACTGCGAGACAAAACAGATTCCGGTGGTACTTTGCTCTACCGGTTTATCCGAGGAACAGCTGGCCAAGGTGGATGAGGCAAGCAAAAAAGTGGCGGTTTTAAAATCTGCCAATATGTCACTTGGAATCAATACACTGATGTCGCTGCTGAAACAGGCAGTCAAAGTACTGGCTCCGGCAGGCTTTGATGTGGAGATCGTAGAAAAACATCACAATCAGAAATTGGATGCACCGAGCGGAACAGCGCTTGCGCTGGCAGATTCCATCAATGAGGCGATGGACAATCGTTATGAATATGTCTACGACCGAAGTGATCGCAGAGCCAAAAGAGACGCAAAGGAGCTTGGCATCTCAGCAGTACGCGGAGGAACCATTGTCGGTGAACACGAAGTGATCTTTGCGGGAACGGACGAAGTGATCGAGTTCAAGCATACCGCATATTCACGTGCGGTCTTTGGAAAAGGCGCGATTCAGGCCGCTAAATTCCTGCATGGAAAAGCAGCAGGATATTATGATATGTCAGATGTGATTGCGGCCCGGTAGCGGAAAATGCGAAAAGTTCTTGCATTCACGGATGAAGTGTGATAAGATTGCGAACAGATAAATGCGAAGAAGGAGACTCCCATTTTCAGGCGTCAACAGGAATACAGCGTCACCGACTGAGAGCGTTGTTTGAAAGAGAAGATGGCGGGAACACTCCGGAGCAGACCTTCTGAACAGATAAAAGATTACAAGTAGGTTGGTACGTAGAAGACGCGTTAAGTCAAAAAGAGGTCTCTTTATCCTATGGAGGGATCCACTCAAAAAAGTGGGAGGATTCTATAGGATCATGAGTACAAGTCGGGTGGTACCGCGGAAAAGAATTTTCGTCCCAGGATATAGTTGTTATATCTTGGGATTTTTTTGTATTTTCGAAGAAAATGCAAATGTAGCCCCACGCTCATCTGCGAAGCAGATTTTTAATGCGTGGGGTTCCCCTATTATTTAATGAAAGGAAGAGAAAAAATGTACAGAGACGTAACATTGAATCAGGTAAGCGAAGCCGATATCGACAAAGAACTTCAGGTAGCCGGATGGATTGAAAATATCCGTGATCACGGAGGAGTCAGCTTCATTGACCTTCGCGATATGTATGGTGTATTACAGATCGTCCTTCGCGACGACAGTCTGTTAAAAGGGCTGACCAGAGAGGACTGTATTTCCGTCAAAGGTGTGATGGAAAAGAGAGATGAGGAGACCTATAATCCGAAGATTCCATCAGGAACCATTGAGCTGGAAGCAAAAGAGATCACCGTGCTTGGAAAAGTCAGAACACAGCTTCCGTTTGAGGTGATGACTTCCAAGGAAGTCCGTGAGGATGTACGTCTGCAGTATCGTTATCTGGATCTGCGCAATGCAAAGGTCCGTGATAACATGATCTTCCGTTCACAGGTCATCAGTTTCCTTCGCAAGAAGATGACCGAGATGGGATTTTTGGAGATCCAGACTCCGATCCTGTGCGCATCATCTCCGGAAGGAGCAAGAGACTATATTGTGCCAAGCCGTAAGTTCAAAGGAAAATTTTATGCGCTTCCACAGGCACCGCAGCAATATAAACAGCTTCTGATGGTATCCGGATTTGATAAATATTTCCAGATCGCACCGTGCTTCCGTGATGAGGATGCCAGAGCAGACCGTTCGCCGGGAGAATTTTACCAGTTAGACTTTGAGATGAGCTTTGCGACCCAGGAAGACGTATTCAAAATTGGGGAAGAAGTGCTGACCGCCACATTTGAAAAATTCGCGCCGGAGGGATACGAAGTGACCAAAGCTCCTTATCCGGTGATCAGCTATAAACAGGCGATGCTTGAGTTTGGTACGGATAAGCCGGATCTTCGTAATCCGCTTCGTATCATTGATATGACAGAGTTTTTCCAGAGATGTACCTTCAAACCGTTCCACGGACGTACCGTTCGTGCCATCAATGTGCACGCGAAGCTGAGCAAGGGACAGCATGAGAAGCTGTTGAAATTTGCTACCTCTATCGGGATGGGTGGCTTAGGATATTTAGAGGTATTGGAGGACGGCTCTTACAAGGGACCGATTGACAAGTTCATTCCGGATGATATGAAAGAAGAGATGCGCAGTGCTGCAGGATTACAGATCGGCGATACGATTTTCTTTATTGCCGACAAAGAGGAGCGCGCCGCAGCTTACGCCGGACAGATCCGAACAGAGCTTGGAACCCGTCTGGATCTGTTAGAGAAAAATGCATATCGCTTCTGTTATATCAATGACTTCCCGATGTATGAAAAGGATCCGGAGACGAAAAAAATCGGATTTACCCATAATCCATTCTCCATGCCGCAGGGCGGACTGGAAGCATTAAATGAGAAAGATCCATTGGAGATCCTTGCATATCAGTATGATATTGTCTGCAACGGAATCGAGTTGTCATCCGGAGCAGTCCGTAACCATGACATGGACATCATGATCAAAGCATTCGAGATCGCAGGTTATGATGAGACCGTATTAAAAGAAAAATTCGGAGCATTATACAATGCCTTCCAGTACGGCGCACCGCCACATGCCGGTATGGCACCGGGCGTTGATCGTATGATCATGCTCCTTCGCAATGAGGAAAATATTCGTGAAGTGATCCCATTCCCGATGAACGGAAATGCACAGGATCTGATGTGCGGTGCGCCAAACTATGTCACCGAGCAGCAGCTTCGCGAGGTTCATATCAAGGTGCGCGATTAATCAGCAGATATGAAAGGAGAGATACAACGATGAATAATATCATTAGCGATGAGACGATCGAATATGTTGGAATCTTAGCAAAGCTCGAGCTTTCCGAGGAGGAAAAAGAGCAGGCGAAAAAAGATATGGGCGAGATGTTAGACTATATCGATCAGTTGAATGAATTGGATACCTCTGCGGTTGAGCCGATGAGTCATGTCTTTCCTGTTGCAAACGTATTCCGTGAGGATGTTGTCACAAACGGCGATGGTCACGAGAAGACTCTTGAGAATGCGCCGGTGGAAAAAGACGGTGGATTCGAAGTACCAAAAACAATTATCTAGTTTGCAGAAGGGAAAGGAGTACAGGCATGAGCTTGATGAGTTTAACAGCCGTAGAGCTTGGTAAGAAAATAAAAAAGAAAGAAGTGACCGTCAGGGAAGCGGTACAGGCTGCCTTGGATGCGATCACAGCCAGAGAAGAGGCGGTGAACAGCTTTGTGACGGTAGATGCCGAGGGTGCATTGGCGCAGGCAGATGAAGTGCAGAAAAAGATTGACGCAGGTGTGCTGACCGGGCCGCTGGCAGGTGTTCCCGTTGCCATCAAGGACAATATGTGTACCGAAGGTCTGAAGACCACCTGCAGTTCCAAAATCTTATACAATTTTATTCCGACCTATTCTTCCGAGGCGGTTTTGAATCTGCAAAAAGCGGGTGCAGTCATTATTGGAAAAACCAATATGGATGAGTTTGCAATGGGAAGTACCACCGAGACTTCCGCGTATGGAGAGACAAAGAATCCGTGGAATACCGGTCATGTACCGGGCGGTTCGTCGGGCGGAAGCTGTGCGGCAGTGGCAGCGGAAGAGTGTTCCTATGCATTGGGATCGGATACCGGTGGATCGATCCGTCAGCCAAGTTCCTTCTGTGGCGTGACCGGTATCAAACCGACCTACGGAACCGTTTCCCGTTATGGACTGATCGCATACGGTTCTTCCCTTGATCAGATCGGACCGATCGCGAAAGATGTGACAGATTGCGCAACGATTTTGGAAGCCATCAGCTCCTATGATCCGAAGGATTCTACCTCGATCAAGAGAGAATCCTATGATTTTACCAGCGCATTGGTTGACGATGTGGCAGGTATGCGCATCGGTATTCCGAGGGACTACTTCGGAGACGGATTGGACGACGAGGTGAAGACGGCGGTACTGGCAGCGGCAAAAGAACTGGAGAAAAAAGGTGCTATCGTAGAAGAGTTTGATCTGGGACTGGTACAGTACGCAATTCCGGCGTATTATGTCATTGCCTGCGCGGAGGCCAGCAGCAATCTGGCACGTTTTGATGGTGTCAAATACGGATATCGCACCAAGGAGTATGACGGACTGCACCAGATGTATAAAAAGAGCCGTTCCGAAGGTTTTGGCCCGGAAGTAAAACGACGTATCATGTTAGGTTCCTTTGTTTTGAGTTCGGGCTACTATGACGCTTATTATCTCAAAGCACTTCGCGTCAAAGCATTGATCAAAAAGGCTTTTGATGATGCGTTTGCAAAATATGATGTGATCCTTGGACCGGCAGCACCGACTACAGCACCGAAACTGGGCGAGTCGCTGAGCGACCCGATCCAGATGTATCTGGGAGATATTTATACCATTTCCGTAAACTTAGCCGGACTTCCGGGCATCAGTCTTCCGTGCGGAATCGACAGCAAAGGTCTTCCGATCGGATTGCAGCTGATCGGAGACTGCTTCAAAGAAAACAAGATTATTCGTGCTGCCTATGCATTTGAGCAGACGAGAACGTATACACACAGCCCAATTACAGAGTCGAACCAGAAGGAGGAGTCAAAGTGAGTAAAGAATACGAAACCGTCATCGGTCTGGAAGTACACGTAGAGCTTGCTACAAAGACAAAGATTTTCTGTGGATGCTCCACTGCATTCGGTGCTGAAAAAAATGCACATACCTGTCCGGTATGTACAGGTATGCCCGGTTCCCTGCCGGTATTAAATAAACAGGTGGTAGAGTATGCCGTTGCAGTCGGACTTGCAACAAACTGTACCATCACACAAAACTGTAAATTTGACCGTAAAAATTATTTTTATCCGGATAATCCGCAGAACTATCAGATTTCCCAGCTTTATCTGCCAATCTGTCGGAATGGCGGCATTGAGATCGAGACAGAGGCCGGAGGAAAAAAGATCATCGGAATCCATGAGATCCATATGGAAGAGGATGCGGGAAAGCTCGTTCATGACGATTGGGAAGATGTATCCGTCGTCGATTTCAACCGTTCGGGTGTACCTTTGATCGAGATCGTATCTGAGCCGGATATGAGATCCGCAGAGGAAGTCATCGCTTATCTGGAAAAACTCAGACTGATCATTCAGTATCTGGGAGCTTCTGACTGTAAATTAAATGAGGGCTCTATGCGTGCGGACGTCAATCTGTCTGTCCGTGAAGTAGGCGCAGCCGAGTTTGGAACCCGTACCGAGATGAAGAACCTGAATTCCTTCCGTGCCATTGCACATGCCATCGAAGGTGAGAAAAACCGTCAGATCGATCTGCTGGAGTCAGGAGAAAAAGTCATTCAGGAGACCAGAAGATGGGATGATACCAAAGAGTCTTCTCATGCGATGCGTTCCAAAGAGGATGCACAGGATTACCGTTACTTCCCGGAGCCGGATCTGGTACCGGTCATCATTTCCGATGAATGGTTAGAGGAGATCAGAAGTAAGCAGCCGGAGTTTCGCACGCAGAAGCTGGAGCGTTATGAGAGAGAGTATGAGATTCCGCGTTATGACGCAGAGATACTGACCGGTTCCAAGAAGCTGGCAGATATTTTTGAGGCAACTACAGAGCTTTGCGGCAAGCCAAAGAAGGTATCGAACTGGCTGATGGGCGAGGCGATGCGTCTGCTCAAGGAGCATGAGATGGACCCGGAGGATTTGCGGTTTTCACCTGCAAACCTTGCAAAACTCATCGGGCTTGTGGAAGCCGGAACCATCAACGGAACCGTTGCGAAAGAAGTCTTTGAACAGATCTTTGCAGAGGATATCGATCCGGAGCAGTACGTCAAGGAGCACGGTCTGGCTGCCGTTAACGACGAAGGAGAGCTGCGCGCTGCGATCGAGCAGATCATTGCAGATAACCCGCAATCGGTAGAGGATTACCACAATGGAAAAGAAAAGGCAATCGGTTTTCTGGTTGGACAGACAATGAAAGTGATGAAAGGAAAAGCTAATCCGGGCCTTGTCAATAAAATATTAAAAGAGTTGCTGTAATTGAAATGCGTACCAGAGACAGACTGGTGCGCATTTTTGTCATTTTGCATAAAAAAACGATTTTTTCTTGTGAAAATATCGTTCACCGATTATAATAATAAGATATATGGGGTAATTTTTTGTATCAAAAATCAATGGGGAGGCTGGTGAACTTTTGAAGCATATATTTATAGTCAATCCGTACGCGGGAAGATTGAATTTTGCAAATAATCTGCGGGATCAGCTGGAGCAGATAGAGGGGTTGGAATATTATCTGTTCAATTCCAGATATTCCGGCAATGAGACGGAGCTGGCGGAAAAGATGACAAATTTCTTTCCGGATGAAAAAATCCGGATTTATGCTTGTGGCGGTTCCGGAACCTTTCGCAATGTGCTGCAGGGAGTCGGTGAAAATCCCAATGTGGAACTGGCTTTTTATCCGTGCGGACAGACCAATGATTTTTTGAAGGTATTTAAAGAAGAGGATCAGTGGAGATTTTTTGATATTGAGGAACTGATTGACGGAGAAGTTCTCGTGTTGGATTCGATGTTGACCAATCATGGCAGGGCAATGAATACCGTATCGTGCGGATTGGATGCCGGGGTTCTAAGCCTGATTGAAAAGCAGCACCCGGTACGAACGATGGGAATACAGCTCCCGTATTTCGTGCATGTACTTCAATCATCGTTTGGCATGCGGAAAAATTCCTATCGCGTCCGCGCAGACGGACTGAACTTTGACGGCTTTTATGATGAGATCGTTGTGGGTAACGGAAGCTGGCTGGGAGGATCCCTTTGTATGCCGAAAGGCTTTTATCCGAACGATGGAGCCGAGGGCTATATTTTGGCTCCGTCCAAGGGAAAATTTGCATTTATTCGACTTCTGGCTAATCTGCAGTCGCAGGATGACCGGTTTGTCAGCGAGCATGCAAGAGTCGGGCAGTGTAAAAAAATGATCCTTGCAAAAGACGACAAGGGTGAAATGGTCGTCAATCTGGACGGCGAAATGATTCGTGCATCGGGAGAATGGACGATAGAGCTTCGCCCGGATAGTGTACAGTTTGTAGTTCCAAGAGGAGTTACTTTAGAATGAGAGAATATCAAAGAGAGAAAAAAATAGCATGGTATATGTTGGTGCTGGAAGGAGCGATCATCTTTTACACCTTGCACTGTCACCATGGAATGCCGATGGAACAGATTGTGCCAAGGATGCTGCTGTATCTTTTGTTTGTGATTGTTTCAAGGGTGATTACGAACCGATCAAATATCAAAAGGGGTCCGGATTGGGATTTTATTCAGGGCATCTGTGTGATGACTACCGGCGTGATCGGATATTTTATCTATTCGATCAGTGTACATTCATCACGAATGCTTCCGGCATGTCTGTTCTTTATTGTAGTGGAAAGCTCAATTTATAAAAATATTTCCCTGAATATGTACATCTTTGCGCTTGGCATTTTTTCCAGTGTGTTTTCAATCGGGCTTTCTGAATTGGGATATGTTGGCATAGATTACAGTATAGATGAATTTCTGTTTTTTATGTTACTGTATGTGGTCGCTTGCCTGCTGAGTCTGATGATGCTCAATGAGGATCTGTTTATTGAGCGTGTGGCCAGAGAGGATGAAAAAAGTCTGGATGACCTGCTCAAGCTCGTCGAACTCAAATGTAATGAGGCGACAATGGCAGCAGAGGCGAAAAGTTCTTTTCTGGCGAATATGAGTCATGAGATCCGCACGCCCATCAATGCGGTGCTCGGTATGAATGAGATGATTTTGCGCGAAAGTGAAGAGGAAAATATCCTTGGGTATGCGCATAACATTCAAAGTGCCAGTACCACCCTGTTGTCTTTGATCAATGATATTTTGGATATTTCCAAAATTGAATCCGGAAAGATGGAGGTAGTTCCGGAAAAATATGAGCTGGGCGCGCTTTTGTATGATTTGATCCTCGTGATCCAGCCGCGACTGGAGAAAAAAAATCTGCTATTGATTTTGGATATTGACAAGGATATCCCAAATCAGCTCTATGGAGACGAAGTCCGTATCCGGCAGATCATTACCAATATTCTGACCAATGCCGTGAAGTATACGGAAACAGGAAGTGTCACCTTCCACGTACATATGACCCGGAGAGATAAGGCACATATTGTATTGCACGTAGCCGTGGAGGATACCGGAATCGGTATCAAGGAGGGAAAAGATGTTCTGGTTCAATCCTTCCAGCGCGGTGGCGATCTGAAGGCACACCATATTGAGGGAACAGGACTGGGATTATCGATCACACAGCAGCTGCTCCACTTGATGGACAGTGAGCTTGAGATGGAAAGTGTCTATGGCGAAGGCTCGACCTTTTCCTTTCATTTGGTTCAGACGGTTCTTGACGATACCCCGATGGGAGACATCAATGAGCTGTATCAGAAGCGCATAAAGAGTGAGAAGAAGTATCAGGTCAGCTTTGAAGCTCCGATGGCAGAAATACTGGTTGTGGACGATAACTCCATGAATCGTTCCGTTGTCAAGGCATTGCTGAAACAGACAAAAGTAGGCATCGATATGGCAGAAAACGGAAAACAGGCTGTGGAGATGTGCGATACAAAAGCGTATGATCTGGTGCTGATGGATCATCTCATGCCGGTGATGGATGGTGTGGAAGCTTTCCGGGCAATTCGAAGCAATGAACTCGGACCAAACTATCACACGCCGATCGTTATTCTGACGGCAAACGCGGTTGCCGGAATGAAACAGACCTTTTTGGATGAGGGATTTGACGGCTTTTTGTCAAAACCGATACAGGGTGAATTGTTGGAAGTTACTTTGATGAAATATCTGCCAAAGGAGCTTGTGACGATCGTAGAACGAGATGAAGATTCCGGAGCAGAAGAGAGTGAGCGTCTTCAGATCCTGAAGGATACGATCGAACGATTGGATTTTATCGAGTTGTCATTGGAGGATGCGATGCAGTTTTCTTCCGGGCAGGTAGTAGATGCGCTGGATAATATGAAAGGTTATCTGACAGAATCCGAAGATGTGAGAAAAAATCTGACCGATGAATATGAACGTGGGGATTGGAACAACTTTAAGATTCACGTGCATGCCTTGAAGAGTACATCAAGAATCATCGGGGCGGTGCACCTAGGCTATCTCGCTGAACAGATGGAGCTTGCGAGCGGACGGGAAGACGAAGCATTTCTGCATGAGCACATGTCCGAGTTGATGGATGAATACAAAGAGTTTTGCGGATGCCTGCGGGAGCTTTTGGATCAGCCGGAAGTTCAGGCGATCATGAAAAAGAAGATTGAAGTGACAACAGACCTGAAGGATTATTTGCAAAAGCTGGAAAAACTGTTAGAGCAGGTAGAAAATTTTGACGTCGATTTTGATGAGATGGGACAATTTGTCGGGTCATTTCCGGCTCAAAATCATCTGGAGGAAGAACGGCGTAAACTGGAAGAGGCAGTCGATGCCTTTGATTACGAGGGAATCAGTGATCAGCTGAAAGCAATCCGGGAAATCTTGAAATAATACAGCAATTGGGTCAAGGAGAAAACTATGGACAAAGATTTTGAGAAGCAATATATGTATCTGCATGAGATTCAGATGACAAAAAAAATACATCTGGTGTGTATTATTTTGTGGGCAATCATGCCAACGCTGTTTCTGTGCAACAAGATGGGCATTTTTGATGTGTCCAATGATTATATTCAATGGGGCAGTGTGCTGATCTCCGGTGGGTGGATTACGGTTGAGATATTACTTCGCTGTCGCTTTTATCGCACGGCAAAATATGTGCAGCTGATCTATATCGAATTGCTTGTGGGAGTCCTTTCCGGAAACTGTCATATCGGAATCTATTTGACTTATTTCGCGATTCCGCTGTTAAGCTGTGTGTATCTGGACTGGGTTCTGACATTGGCGACATCACTGGCGGGATATATTGTGATGCTCGCATTTCTCTGGCCGAGAGCAATTGGCTTTGTAGAAAACGGATTTACCAATTTCAAGTCAATTGAAAAATATTTTATGGCCTACGGAATGGGATATACGATCGAATATGTGATGATGACGATTTTTGCGATTCTGGTTGTGCGTCATGGCAAGGAGATTCGGCAGAACTTTTTTGAGACACAGAGAGAAAAGCTTTCTGCTGAAGCATCCAGTGAGGCGAAGACCAGCTTCCTTGCCAATATGAGTCATGAGATCCGTACTCCGATCAATGCGATCATCGGTATGGATGAGATGATCATCCGTGAAAGCAAAGAGGCCGGAATCATCCGATATGCCAATAATATCCGCAATGCGAGTAAGACATTGCTTTCATTGATCAATGATATTCTGGATTTCTCAAAAGTGGAATCCGGAAAGATGGAGATCATCAATTCAAATTATCAGGTGAGCTCTATGCTCAACGATCTGGTGAACATGATCCAGTCCCGGGCCAGTGACAAGAGTCTGGAGCTGATTTTGGACATCGATGAACAGTTGCCATGCGAGCTGTACGGAGATGAGGTGCGCCTGCGTCAGATCATCACGAACCTTCTGACCAATGCAGTGAAGTATACAAAAGAGGGTTCCGTTACACTCAAGATCCGTGTCACCAAGCTGGAAAATTCCATCGGGCGTCTGGATGTAGCCGTCATTGACACCGGTATCGGTATCCGTAAGGAAGATCAGGGGAAACTTTTTGACAGTTTCCAACGTGTGGATGAGGCGAAAAACCACAATATTGAAGGAACCGGACTTGGACTGGCATTGACAAAATATCTGTTGGAAGCGATGGGTTCCAAACTGCTTCTGGAAAGTGAGTACGGAAAGGGAAGTGCCTTTTATTTTGGACTGGAACAGAAGATTGTGGATGACACGCCAATCGGCGATTATCAGAAGATGTATGAGAAGTCCCGACAGGAGAATGAACGTTATCGTGAAAGCTTTCAGGCACCGGATGCGCTGATCCTTGTGGTAGATGATACAAGAATGAACCTTGAGGTATGCAAGGGACTGCTGAAAAAGACAAAAGTACAGATTGATGTGGCTGAATCGGGAGCAGAGTGCCTGCAGATGTGTGAACAAAAAGAATATCATCTGATCCTGCTTGATCACAAGATGCCGCACATGGATGGGGTGGAATGTCTGCAGCGTATCCGCCAGCAGGAAGAAGGATTGAATACAAATACAACGGTTATTGCGCTGACAGCCAATGCAATTACCGGTGCAAAAGAATACTACCTCAAAAATGGATTTGACGATTATCTGTCGAAACCGGTTCAGGGTGAGAAATTAGAACAGCTCCTGTGTCAGTATCTTCCTTCGGAATTGCTGCTTTCACCGGAGGAGGCGACGATTGCTTCGTATGAGACGATGTCGACGGAGGTGCCGGAGATCATTGGAATCGATGAGGAAGATGCATTGTCTTATGCGGGGGAGAGTCAGGAAGAGTATCTGAAGAATCTGAAGCTCTATCTGGAAGAATATGATTCCAAGCGGACGCAGATTCAGGAGGCTTTTGAAAAGGATGATTGGGAGAATTATCAGATTCTTGCGCATTCCATTAAGAGTACATCCAGACTGATCGGTGCAAATGATATGTCTCTTTTGGCAAAATCAATGGAAGAGGCAGCTGCCAAACGAAATGCGATCCGTATCCGCGGAGACCACGAAGTATTTATGGATCAGTATGAACGGCTGTGCCAGCGGATCAAGGTTGCCGTGGCAAATGTCGTCATGACAAGCAATGTACCGGAACTGAAACCGGTTTCGAAAGATGAGATGCATGAGTTGATCAGTCATATGAAGACAAGTGTGGATGAGTTTGATATGAGCGCATTGCATGATCAATTGGAACAGCTGATCGGATACGACTATCTGAAAAATGTCAAGGATCATATGCAGGAAGCAGTTGAGAACTTTGATTATGACGCGATATCTACACAGGTGGAAGTGTTAGAAAATCTGGTGTCATAATTGCGGGGAAGACGTATGTCATGCAAAGCATGACAATCCTCGCAGCAAGTATGACAAAGCGTACCTGAACTCAGTCAAAGAAGACTCCCACCTCGTGGGTCTCTCTGAAACACATATGGGAAGTAAAACAGTTCTGTCATAATGGACGGAACTGTTTTTTTCTGCCAATTTTTGGATTTTTCGTTTTTCATAAAGTCCGTCTTATCGTACATTACAGCTCTTATAATTAATCTCAGAAACAACGCAGAACACTTTGAATCAGAAAGGAGTGCGTATGATGATGGATGAGAGAGCATTGATCATTGCAGTGGATTTTGACGGAACTTTGTGTAGCGATAATTATCCTGAAATCGGAACGGCAAATGAGACACTGATACGGCGGTTGATCGAATATCGGCAAAGAGGCAGCCGCTTGATCTTGTGGACATGCAGAAGGGGAATTTATCTGGAAGCAGCGGTGGACTATTGCAGCTGTTATGGTCTGTACTTTGATGCGGTAAACGAAAATTTGCCGGAAATCGTGGAACGATTTGGCGGTGATTCAAGAAAAATCTATGCAGACATCTATATCGATGACAGATGCAGCAAACCGTGGGAAGCACTGGCGATCAGACATCCCGCCTGAATGGTACTGCAAAATACAGATGTGCAAGGGTTCTGGAAGAAAGGAGACACATATGAAAAGACATACAAAGGAAAAAATAGAGCAGATGACAGCGTATATCATGGTTTCTATGGTTTTGGCATTCAGCAGTATGGCAATTCTGGCTGCATTGTTTGCAGTGGATATTTTTGCAGAAATTACTCCGGTGATTGCCGGTGTCTTTCTTATATTAAGTATCTTGTTTTTTGCAATATTTGTTTTGCGAAGCAGATTGGAAATGGTAAGTGGTTGACATTGAAAAGGAGAATCTTTACAATAGATATAACTATTCAATAATAGGGTGACTTTGCGAAAGATTGTGAGGATACTTCATGAAGAAAAAATATGTTGCTTTTATGATCGGTTTGTGTTTATGCGCATCAGCTGTTGTGGCTGCTCCGGTTCGTACCTATGCGACAGGCGTTGATATGGCAGACGACGAGTTGGAAGAAGGCGAGCAGACAACGGTCGTTGAGCCGGGCGCAGAAGATGAGGAAGAGACCGGCGACACAAATTCGTCAGCAAACAATGGAAATACGAGTGGTTCAAACAATACAAGCCAGGCAGGTTCATCGACAGCTGTCGCAAAATCATCTGACAGCAGCCTGTCAAGACTTGGAATTTCACCGGGAACATTGACTCCGGCATTTTCATCGGGAACTTTTAACTACACGGCCAGTGTGGATGAATCTGTCACCAGGGTTTCGATTCCTGCGACACCAAATCATAGCAAGGCAGTCATTGCATCAGTTACAGGGGCGAAAAACTTAGCACCGGGATCAAATACGGTACGGATCGTTGTTGAGGCAGAAAACGGGTCGACCTCTACGTATACCATTACAGTAAATCGTGGAGCAGCAACTACTGCGACGCAAACAGATGCAACACAGGAGGAATCACAGGAGAATACAACTTCTTCTGAGACGGGGGATACTCCTGCTCAGACGGAAGGCGTGATCGAGACGACGGATGAGACGCAAAGTGAAGATTTGGATGCGGTGGATGCGAAAGTGACCTTTGATGAGAATGGCTATCTGGTATATGACGGGGAGACCTATGTGACGACAGATCAGTTGCCGGAAGGAGATTATGTCTCGCTGGATAAGTATAATGCATTGTACAATCAACAGCAAAGTGAAAAGAGTATGTACAGCAAGATACTGATCGCGTTGGCGGTAGTACTTGTATTGCTGATTTTTGTACTGATCAATCTCTTGTTCAAGATCAAAGATCTGAAAACAGATGCCATGATGGAGCATGTGGACGAAGAAGAGGAAAAACGTCCGGCTGCAAAGAATGTGGAGGCAGAGAAAAAAGCAATCGAAAAGGCTGGGAAAAAGGCAGAGAAGAACGCGTTAAAAGCTGAGGAAAAAGAGATGACTTCACATGTCGTCAGTGAACCAAAGACAAAGTCAAAAAGCAAAGCAAGGACAAGTCATGCGTCCATTGCACAGACAAAAGATGATTTGGAAATATTAGATTTAAATGATATGTAACTGGATCACTGCCTTTGTATTCGGATGTGAAAACGGATAAAAGGCGGGAAGTCATTGAGAGGTATTTATGAGCAAAGTTTACACAGCAAAGGCGAAAAAAGCCTTGAATCTGGCAGAAAAGCTGTCACTGAAATTACATCAAAATTATGTCGGAACGGAGCATTTGTTATTGGGACTCATCCGTGAAGGCACCGGCGTTGCAGCCTGTGTTTTGATGAGCAATGGTGTTGAGGAAGAAAAATTGATGACATTGATTGAGGAACTGATCGCACCTTCATCCAATGTCATGGTAAAAGATTCCGATGGTTTTTCACCGAAGACACAAAAAGTATTGGAACAGGCAGAAACAGAAGCCAGCAGATTTCATTCGGATGAGATTGGTACGGAGCACATCCTGCTTGCAATGATCAAGGAGATGGATTGTGCCGCCAGCCGTCTTTTGAATACGATGGGGATTCCAATCCAGAAGCTTTATGTGGATCTTCTGGTCGCCATGGGTGAAGATGTCTCACAGCACAAAGAGGAACTCCGTGGCGGAAAAAGTAAGTCAACGAGAAATGCAACAGCAACTTTAGAAAACTATTCCAGAGATCTGACCCAGTTAGCCCGTGACGGACAGCTGGATCCGGTCATTGGAAGAGAAGACGAGATTGAACGCGTGATTCAGATTCTGAGTCGGCGAAGCAAAAACAATCCATGTCTGATCGGAGAACCGGGCGTTGGTAAGACTGCGATCGTAGAAGGACTGGCCGAGCGGATCGTATCCGGGATTGTTCCGGATACCGTGGCAGAAAAGCGATTGATGACACTGGATCTGTCGGGAATGGTTGCAGGGTCTAAGTATCGCGGAGAATTTGAGGAACGAATCAAGCGCGTGATCGCGGAGGTGCGTCAGGCAGGAAACATTATTCTGTTTATTGACGAGATTCATACGATGATCGGAGCAGGTGGCGCAGAGGGCGCAATTGATGCATCCAATATACTCAAGCCATCGCTGGCTCGGGGTGAGATCCAGTTGATCGGTGCGACGACAATTGAAGAGTACCGCAAATACGTGGAAAAAGATGCTGCCCTGGAACGGCGTTTTCAGCCGGTTACGGTGGAAGAACCGTCGGTTGAGGAGACGATTGAAATTTTAAAAGGACTGAAAACAAAATATGAACAGCATCATCAGGTGACGATCACGGATGATGGAATTGAAGCGGCTGCTAAATTGTCGAATCGCTACATCAATGACCGCTATTTGCCGGATAAGGCAATTGATCTGATCGACGAGGCATCTGCAAGGATCCGTCTGTCTGTATGTAAGACGCCGGAGAAGCTGTTAGAGATACAGGAACGCCAGCGTGAACTGGAGCATGCATTTGTGGACGCGATTTCACAGGGAAATATGGAACAGGCGTCTTCTTATATGGATGAGCGGGCAGAGCTGGATAAGCTGTATGAAAAGACAAAGAAGAATCTGGAGCGAGGCAGAAAGCGCAAGACTCTTTCTGTAGGAGAAAATGAAATCGCAGAGGTGATCGCCAAATGGACCAAAATTCCGGTCAAGCGGTTGACGGAAGGGGAAGCGGATCGCCTTCGCCGGCTGGAAAAGACGCTGCATAAACGTGTCGTTGGACAAGAGGACGCGGTATCGGCAGTTGCCAGAGCGGTTCGAAGAGGACGTGTCGGATTAAAAGATCCAAATCGTCCGATTGGGTCGTTTTTATTCCTCGGACCCACCGGTGTGGGGAAGACCGAGATCTCCAAGGCACTCGCTGAAGCAATATTTGGCGATGAACAGGCAATGATCCGTGTGGACATGTCCGAGTATATGGAAAAGCACAGCGTATCGAAGATGATCGGATCACCGCCGGGATATGTAGGATTTGACGAGGGTGGACAGCTCAGTGAAAAGGTGCGCAGAAATCCGTATTCCGTGATCCTCTTTGATGAGATTGAGAAAGCACATCCGGATGTCTTTAATCTGTTACTGCAGGTACTTGATGATGGACGGATCACCGATTCGCAAGGAAGAAAGATCGATTTTAAAAATACGATCATCATTATGACAAGCAATGCGGGAGCACAATCCATCGTTACACCGAAAAAGCTTGGTTTTGCTTCAGTAGATGATGAGAAGCAGGATTACGAGCGAATGAAGTCCAGAGTGATGGAAGATGTTCAGCATATTTTCAAACCGGAGTTTTTGAATCGTATTGATGAGACGCTGGTATTCCGTATGTTGAACAAGGACGATATGAAAAAGATTGTTACCATTCTGTCCGATACCTTAATCAAGAGGTGTCAGACACAGATGGGAATTGAACTGGTCATTACCGATTCGGTAAAGGGATATATCGTAGAAAAAGCATATGATCCGAAATTCGGAGCTCGTCCGCTTCGCCGTATGATCCAGACCAGGATTGAGGATAAACTGGCGGAAGAAATTTTGGCAGGAAATGTAAACAAAGGCGACAAGGTTCGTGTTGCAATAGTGAAAAAAGAGATTGCATTTCAAGTGAAAAACGACTAGCAAAAAGACCGGATATCAGATATACTATTTGTATACACACTAGATTTTTACAAATGGAGGAAAAACGATGAGCGTAGTAAGTGAACTTATTCGATCAGAAAAAGACGGCGGATTAAGCTTTGGTGATTATACATTGAGTGCAAAATCAAAATTAGATAATTTTAGCCATGCAGGTGATGTATATAAGGTAAAGACTTTTCAGGAGATTACAAAGCTGGAGCGCAATGGAATGTTTGCATATGAGTCAGTTCCGGGTACTGCAGTGACTGATATGAAAGTAAGCGCAGATGAAGTGAATTTTTCGGTAGAGGGACCGGAAGATGCAGAGATTACCCTTGGATTAGACGAAGAGACCGAGTATGATGTTTCTATCGCCGGAACGAGCGTCGGCATTATGTCTACAAACCTGGGTGGAAAACTGACGATCAGTGTAGAATTAAATGGTGAGCCGGTAGCTGTACGCGTACAGAAGATCGGCTAAATAAATCACCGTGTTTATGCAGGCTCCCGGACATTGTCCGGGAGTTTTTGACATCGTTATTTAAGGAGTCTGTGATAGATGGCAAAGACGAAAGCAGCAGTCTTTTTCTGCCAATCCTGCGGGTTCGAATCGACCAAGTGGATGGGGCAGTGCCCGGGCTGTAAGGAATGGAATACATTTGTTGAGGAAATTGTAGATAAGAAAACGATTTCCAAAGGAAAAGTGAATACAACTGTGACAAAGCCACAGACCTTGTCTTCAATAGCGACCGACGAGGAGAAGCGAACGAGTAGCGGAATGCCGGAATTGGACCGTGTACTTGGCGGCGGAATTGTCACCGGTTCTATGGTTTTGGTTGGCGGTGATCCCGGAATCGGAAAATCGACATTGCTGTTGCAGGTGTGCAAAAATCTGGCGGATCAGCATGTGTCGGTTTTGTATATATCCGGTGAGGAATCGCTGCATCAGATCAAGATGCGCGCAAAACGAATCGGGGAATTTACAGAGGATTTAAAGCTTTTGTGCGAGACGAATCTGGCAGATATACGAGCGGTCATCGATCGGGAAAAACCGCGGGTAGTGATCATTGATTCGATTCAGACAATGTACAATGAAGAGGTGTCGTCTGCACCCGGATCCGTTTCACAGGTACGCGAATCCACTGCCGTTCTCATGCAGATCGCAAAGGGTATGGGAATCACGATTTTTATTGTAGGACATGTGACAAAAGAAGGAACGGTTGCCGGACCGAGAATCTTAGAGCATATGGTAGACACGGTTTTGTATTTTGAGGGAGATAGGTACAATACCTACCGGATTCTTCGCGGGGTCAAGAATCGTTTTGGTTCTACCAATGAGATCGGCGTATTTGAGATGCGGGGAGATGGATTGTGCGAGGTAGAAAATCCCTCTGAATATCTCCTGAGTGGAAAACCGGAAGACGCTTCCGGTTCCGTAGTTGCATGCCTGATGGAAGGCAGTCGTCCGATTTTGATCGAGATTCAGGCTCTGGTGTGTCGTACCAGCTTTGGTATACCAAGACGTACAGCCGCAGGATGTGATGCGAACCGGGTGAATCTTTTGATGGCGGTCTTGGAAAAAAGATTAAATTTGAAACTTGGAGAATGCGATGCTTACGTGAATATTGCCGGCGGCATCCGAATGAACGAACCGGCCATCGATCTGGGGATCGTACTTGCGTTGGTGTCCAGCTACAAAAATCGGCCAATTGATGAATATACGATCTGCTTTGGTGAGGTGGGCTTAAGTGGTGAAGTGCGGGCAGTCAGCACACCGTCCCAGCGTGTCGCTGAGGCAAAAAAACTGGGATTTACAACGATCGTATTGCCGAAGGTTTGTCTGGATACGGTCGGCAAAGCTGAAGGAGTACATCTGGTGGGAGTCGCAAATGTACGCGAGGCGATCGATACTATATTATCCTAAGGAAGGCACTTTTTCCCAAGTTGAAAAAAAGCGATGGCACTGGCGGCGGCAACGTTTAGGGAGTCTACACCGTGGGCCATCGGAATTTTGATTGTGTAGTCGCTGGATGCAATCGTACTTTGTGCAAGACCTTCACCCTCTGTTCCAAGGATGATGGCCAGCTTTTCTTCCTGCATGAGTTTGGGGTCATCAATTGGAATGGTATTTTCACACAATGCCATAGCAGCAACGGAAAAACCAAGTTCGTGCAAGATATGGATTCCATTGTTCGTCCAATCTTCCTGTGAGGTACCGATGTATGTAAAAGGAATCTGAAACACGGTTCCCATGCTGACGCGGATCGCGCGGCGGTACAGTGGGTCAGCACAGCCGGGTGTCAGCAGTACGGCATCCATATTGAGTGCCGCAGCGGAACGGATGATCGCGCCGACGTTCGTTGGATTCACTACATTTTCCAAAACAGCAATTCTTCCGGCTCCCTCGCATACGGATTGTAGATCTTTGTGCGGCGGTCTTCGCATCGCGCAAAGCATGCCGCGTGTGAGGTGAAATCCGGTTAATTTTGTCAGTACGTCATGAGCGGCAGTATAGATTGGAAGATCACTGCATTTGTTCAGGATGGCATTCGCTTCTTTTTTGAGTTCAGTTTCATCTATTAAGACCGAGATCGGTTCATAGCCGGCATCCAGTGCCCGTTCAATGACTTTCGGACTTTCAGCGATAAAGATGCCACCGTTTGGCTCGTACAGATGCAAAAGCTGTGCTTCCGACAACTGTGTGTAGACAGACAGAACTGAATGGCTGAGATCGTTTATTTCGATGATATTCATACCAAAATCCTCCGAGTGTGAATGTTATTGAAAGGATATAAACAGTATAACAGATTTGAAAGGATAGAACAGTTATGATTTCATTTCAAACAGGAAAAAAATATTTGTTTTTGCTTGCGTTGTTTGTGTGCGGAAGTTTTTTTGTGGGTTGTAAAGCCTCAGCTAGCATGGATGAACCGATTACAGAGAGATCAGAAAACAAGGATCTGTCTTATCTTGATTTGGAAAAGCTGGACAGAGTCAATGTTTCCGGTAATGTCCTCACAATCGTGTTAGAGGAAGATCAGGCACTTCCCTATCGCTGGGAATATCAGGTTGGTGGGAAAGGAATGGAATTGGTTCGGGACGATGTTGTGGAAGAACCGGAGTGTTTCGATATGTATGCGTCGGTAGGCAGCAATCCGGCATATCGTGTATTTCAGTTTGAGTGTGAGGAACACACAGAGGCAATGTTTCATGCGTACAGCAGGCATATGTACATGGATGATGAGATTGATGAAATTCATGTGGATATCATAAATGCGCAAGGAACGCTTCAGGCGACAGAACGTAACTGAAAATGGAAAAACTATAGCAAGAGACTGCCTGAAATTGAAGGAAAAACTTTTCGGCATAATAAGGTTGTGCTATAATAGATATGGTTGAGTCAATATGTTTACATGACTGACAATAAAAATTGAAATAAAAAAGATAAATATCAGGAGGTAAAAAAATGTTTTGTCCAAAATGCGGAAATCAAATGCCTGATGGAGCTATGTTTTGCCAAAATTGTGGAAATCCATTAGGTGATGTCGTACAAGAGATTAATAATCAGAGTATGGAAAATCAGAGCTCGACGCAGAATTATCAGAGTTATAATCAGCAAGGTTATAATCAGCAGGAAATGTCCAACGGTGGCAGTGTACAGAAATTATGGACCAGATATCTGTGGCTTATTCCAGGTTTATTGGTGCCATTTATAGGTATAATTTTGGGAATTATCTTCCTGGTTACGAAGAAAAAAGATGATGCTATGATCTGCTTTGCAGGAGCAGCGGGTGGCGTCATTCTTTACTTTTTATTTGTTTAATTCGTAGGAGGTGATCAGATGTTTTGTTACAAGTGTGGGAAGCAGGTAGCAGATGACGCTGCATTTTGCCTGTTTTGTGGAACAAAACTGGTGGCTGGAAATTCGACTGCTGCCAGCACGCAGCCGGAACCGGCAGAAAAGAAGCCGTTAGACAATCGAAGTGTGATCATGAACAGTGTGGACGATAAGGTCTTTGTATGCAAGACTTGCAATCTCTTGTACAGCCATCATCCAATGTCTGGACAGATTAAATGTGTACTTTGTGGTCAGGTAGCGGAGGAGTGGACGCAGGAAACACCTGTAATGGAAGAACCTGTTGCAAAAGAGACTCCGGCAGAGGCACCTGTAATGGAAGAACCTGTTGCAAAAGAGACTCCGGCAGAGGCACCTTCAATGGAAGAACCTGTTGCAAAAGAGACTCCTGTAGAGGCACCTTCGATGGAAGAGCCTGCTACGCAAGAAGTTTCGAAGGTAGAATCGGCGCAGGAAGGACCTTCTGAGATACATAATGTGTCAGAAGCGGATAGCCAGCAGCTACAGTCGTGTCCTGATTGTGGGGAACAAATCCAGGTTGGTCAGAAATTTTGCGTAAATTGCGGAAGGAGACTTTAATTATATGTCTGATGGAATAGTAGGAATGGGTACAATAATTTTAATTTTGCTGATCATCGCAGTGGTTTATTTTGTACGTCAGAATTCATCCGGCAAGACATCCGGTTCGGGTTATAACAATTACAATCAGCAGCAGATGAATCAGCAGACAAATAACCAGCAAATGAATCAGCAGCAGATGAATCAGCAGACAAATAACCAGCAAATGAATCAGCGGCAGATGAATCAGCAGACAAATAACCAGCAAATGCATCGGCAGCAGATGAATGCGCAACAGCCGAACATACAACAAAATAATCCTTCGTTTGTGCAGAAAATGGAAAATAAGACTCAGCAGATGAATAATTATGCAAAAACAGGAAATGCCGGTTCTGCTCCGCAATTGAAAAACAATGGTCGTTCAAATAACGACGGAAGTGGTTATGTGTGTGTATGTGCAAAGTGCAATCAAAAGCTTGATATTGCCTATGGAATTATGGGTGGATTCTGTCGAAACTGTAATGCATGGAGCTATGACCGGGTGGCACATAATCAAAAGCTGAAGCAATTTGGCGCATCGGCATCTACATACACAATACTTGTGAAGTATCCACAGGTCCATGTGAGGATTAATGGGGCAGATCGATATCCAAGTATGACGGTGACACCGAATATGATTATTTTGTATGATACATTGGGTTGGAGATTGGATATACCGTTTGCTTCTTTAAAGGCAAATACGGCATCAAAGGGTATTGCCCAGCAGCTTACTCTGATTATGGATTCCAATGGAACACCTCTGAGTATCAATATTGATATGCAGGGTGGCTCTTATGATGATCTTTCAGGGGAAGATTTGTATCGGATTAACAAACTAATTACGGAAGGTTGATAGATATGGGATTAATTAAGGCAGTATTAGGAAGCGGTTTGGGAACTCTCTACGATGAGTGGCTGGAGTATATTTATTGTGATTCCATGTCAACGGATGTTCTGATGACAAAGGGTCAGGCGAGAGTCAGTGGATATAGCGGCAACACGAATCGCGATTCGAATATTATTTCGGATGGAAGCAAGATTGCTGTCAATGAAGGACAGTGTATGCTTGTAGTTGAAAATGGAAAAATTATCGATTTTTCTTCGGAGCCGGGCGGATATATTTACAATACCGGAACTGAACCATCTATGTTTGATAATAGCGAATATGGATTGCAGGATGCGTTCCGTAAGATGGCTGTCAGGTTTCAGTCTGGTGGTCAGGCAATGAATGATCAGCGTGTTTATTTTGTAAATAAAAAAGAGATTTTAGATAACAAGGTCGGAATGGGAAATATTCCATTTCGAGATGCTGAATTCAATATGACTTTAATGTTGAAGGCATATGGTACTTATACATTTCGCATAAAAAATCCAATTACATTTTACACAAATATCGCTGCAAATGTAGCGGATACTTATCGAAAAGAATCCATTGAGCAACAGATGAAGACGGAGATGCAAAGTGCCATGCTTCCCGCAATTTCCGGTTTGGCGAGACTTGGACTTCGATATGATGAGATTCCCTTAAGAACAGCGGAATTGGCAACGGCGTTAAATGATACATTGAAGGATAAGTGGTTAGAGCAGAGAGGAATTGAACTGACATCAATTGTAATTACCAATATTGTTCCAACAGACAGTAGTGTGGAGCAAATCCGACAGATGCAGGAATCATCCGCATATGCCAATAATACAAGAATGCTGGGAGCACGACTTGGTGCTTCACAGGCAGATGCGATGGGAGCAGCGGCTGCGAATGCGAATGGTGCAATGGCGGGATTTGCAGGAATGAATATGGCGATGGGAATGTCCGGCGCCATCGATGCAACAGCGTTATTAAATACACCAAATCAGGCAGGTGCAGTTTTACAGTCATCGGCACCTGTGGCAAATTCTGATAGTTGGGTATGCAGTTGTGGACAGACGAATACGATGTTATACTGTCAGGAATGTGGAAAGAAGCGACCGGAGCCAAAGGCGAAATGGATTTGTGTGTGTGGTCAGGAAAACTCAAATAAATTCTGTGGAGCCTGTGGCAGAAAAAAACCAAAAAAACTTGTCTGTGATAAGTGCGGATATGAAATTGATATGATGGCAAAGCTTCCAAAGTTTTGTCCACAATGCGGTGACCCAATCGATGAAAATGATGAGGTTGAAGAATAGTCGTATTTTGAGGTGAGATGAATGGCAATAGATTTGTTTGGAATGATTGATGATTTTAAAAATAGTGATACGTTTAAAGGGGCATCACAAACACTGAAAAATGCGACTGGTATCACATATGGAAATAATAAACCGTTTCCGACTTGCCCAAAGGGTTGCTACATCTTTCCGGAGGCGTGTGATGAATGCTCAAAATATAAGAAACAGTTGTCTGAATATCTCCATCTCGTAGAAAATCTGGAGGAGTATTATGGACGTTTTTCCATTGATCCGACAGCTTCAAAAGAAGGAGAGGGTACTTGTTATTTCTGTGGGGCGCCAGTTGGACTGAAAAACACGAAATGCGAATATTGTGATTCTATATTAAATAGTACAAACACAGTCATTCGAATTCAGAGTAAGGATTGTATTCCGAATCCAATCCTGCAGGCAGAGCAGATTATCTACGAAAGATATCGTATGGCGGAGGGATACCAGAAGAAAAAGGGTTCAGGTGGACTGGTCAAAGGACTGCTCGGAATGGGAATGATTGCAGGAAATAAGATGAATGATCTTTCTACTTTGATGACTACAGAAGAAATTCAGAAAATGGCAACCACGTATGGTGTGTCGGTAAAAGCATATCTGGAGGGCCTTGATTGTGGCAAATATCTGACACTTGCAGGAAAGACCAATTCCGATGCTTTAAATGCAATTGCGACAGCTGCAAATGCCGGTGCCGCATCAAGCAACACCTACAGAAGTAGTACCACAGCCACGTCTTCGCCCACAACGACACAGCCGCAATCGAAATCATATACAATGCTGGATTATATGCAACAGAGAGCGCAGAATCATAATCCCGGATATCTGGGAGCGGCGCCGGGAACCTGCTGTGGCAGGTGCCGATATTACGAGGCATACGAGAAAAAGTGTCTGTATAATAGTTTTCGTCATCCAAGTGGACCCAGTGATTCTTGTGGAGATTTCACGTCCCTATAGTTATCACTTGTACAGGAGCATGTAGCGATGTGAAAGGAGAGGTAATGTTTTCATTTGAAACTGATATGAGCAATGCAAAGACGCAGATTCGAGTGGCAGACAAGCAGTTGGATTTTCCGGGAATCCTGCAGCGAATGATAGAGTTATCAACCTGTTATATTGTCTTATTTGGACATTGGCAGCTTAATTGTTGTACAGATAATAATATTTATGCGATTGATAAGAATGGGGATATTCTATGGAACATTCAGGATGTCTTGTCGGAGCATTTGGGAAATCGAAAGGATGTGTGGTATCCTCAGATGAATATGACCCCTGAGGGATTGTCGGTGTTGAGTTATCATGGCATACGATATTTGCTTGATCCAAAGCAAGGACAGCTGATTCGGAAACAGTTTGTGAAATGAAAAATTTCATGAAAAATCCATGTGTTGTGGTTGGATTGACATTGCCAAGATTGTTATATATATAGTGTGGAGAAGAAGTGGATGAAAAAAATATCTTCAATCTCAATTGTTTCAACATTACTCATGATTTTATTTTTCCTGATTCCCATGAGCGCAAAAGCGCAGAACATGGAATATGAACAGTTTCAGTGGTCAGAGTATCATTATATCACGCCATGCGCCAAACAGATTGCAAATGGAGAAAACAGACCCGCTATCTGTGTGAGCTTCTATACACAGGAAAGAGACTGCGATTATATAGAGATCTATCGCAGGGAAGGCAAATCCGGAAACTTCAAAAAGATTGCAAAAGCGAAAACCTATGAAGCATACTATGATACAGCGATCAAAGTAAATAAAACCTACTATTACTATGCGATTCCATACTGGAATGCCACGGAAGAACATGGGCTGCTAAAAGGAAAAAAATCACAAGTCATTCAGTCACAAGTCTCGCTTCAGAGAGCGGCATTGGTAGATATCACAACGAGCGGAAATAAGATTACCTTAAAGCTGCCGGCATATGACATCGAAGATAATGCTCGTATGATTCCGATGAATGATGCTCAGTACTTGACCGGATTCGTGATCTATCGCTCCGGTACCTGGCAGAACGGGTACAAGAAAATTGCGACGGTACCGATTGAGCAGAAGACATATACCGATGCAACGGCAAAAAAAGGTAACTTTTATTTTTACCGGATCAAATCCTATTATTATGATAAATCAGAAAAGAAATATTATTACGGGGAATTATCCGAGTCCATGCAGATTCAGTCGGGAGGCAAAAACTATCCGAAAGCAGAAAAAGCTGCATTAAACATTCAGATGGTAAATTCCACAGCAGCAAAAATCACATGGAAAACTCCAAAAGGATTCACATGGAAAGAGATCAGTATCTATTCTTTTGATGGGAAAGGAACCAACAAGCTTGTAAAAAAATTCACTCCGAAAAAAGGGCAGACCAGCTATACACTAAAAGGCTTAAAAGATGTCTGCCAGTACACGGCAGAAGGTCTGTTGCAGGATCCGACCTCCTACCGGCTGACGGACGGCACCTCTTTTTCTCACAACAGATGGTATCGTGAGAGTGTCTATAACGGTTTGTGTCCTGCATTGGGATTGAATTGGCAGATTTTATCCTGTACTTATGATCATGACTCATACTCCGCAGAGCGCACCTGCAAACTGACATGGAATCCGTTAGAAAATATTGATGGATACAGAATCTATGTCAGAGACAGCCATTCGGATGACGAGACCGCATGGAAGCTGATCAAAACCATCAAGGGAAGTGATCATTCCGCAGCGACGATCACAATGCGAAGTACATCCGAATATAGCGAAGAGAAAGTAAAGCTGGAGGCATATCGGGGAAAGAAGACGACAGATGTTCAGAAATCCATTTCGATCGCACCGGCAGCTGTGACGGCAGATCAGGTGAAACTGGCAAAAAAGAATGGACAGATACAGATTCGTTGGACAGACATGAGCGCACAGGGCGTCAGCATGTATCGCGTATACAGATGTTCCTACACCTCTGACTCTATGCCGAGCTTTGCATGTCCGACGAAACAGGTTGCATATCTGGTGGGAGAGACATCAGAGAACACGATTGTGGATGATCAGCTGACAAAAAAAGGAAGTTATACCTATGTAATTATCCCGGTATTCAAAAACGGAATAGCTGCGGCCTATGATATGAAAAACGGTAAATCAATAAAGTTTTAATATCGGGTAAAAAAATAAAAAAGGGTGTTGACATTTGTCAAATCAGGTGATATTATGAACAAGCTGTCGCGTGCGACTGGGAAACAGATCAGCCGGTCAGCAAACGAAAAATAAATAAAAAAGTTCTTGACAAGTGACTTTGACTTTGGTAATATTAAGAAGTTGTCGCTCGAAACGACAAGAACAAAGAACCTTGAAAACTGAACAGTGAAATAACCTTGAAAGATTTTGAGACAAAGAAAAAAGTAAAAACTTTTTTCGTGTTCTTAAGAACAACTTTTATAACAGTAAATATTGATCCAAAATAAAATTTTGGGTCAAGAGTTAAAATATTAGCCAAGCTAAGTTTTGACTGGACAAACTCATGATAAGAACTTCGTTCTTATCTGGCACACGATTGCTTAACAGCAATCGGTACAATACTTTAACATGAGAGTTTGATCCTGGCTCAGGATGAACGCTGGCGGCGTGCTTAACACATGCAAGTCGAACGGAACTACTTTGATGAGATTCTTCGGAAAGGATTTGATTTAGTTTAGTGGCGGACGGGTGAGTAACGCGTGGGT
>JALEJB010000053.1 GCA_022768825.1 Lachnospiraceae bacterium | reverse complement strand
GTGTATTTTGGATAATTTCATTTGTTTTGTCCTCCTGTTCTTTATTATTTTTTTATCTTGGAAGAAGATTGGACTCCCACCTTTATAGGTGGCGAGATGCGACAAATTAGTCTTGGTGGGAGTCCAATCTCCTTCCAAGATGAAGCCTCCGGCGGATTGCAGAGGTGCGCAGAAGAAAAATGTCATGCAAAGCATGACAATCCTCGCAGCAAGTACGCCAAGGCGTACTTGAACTTGAATCAAGATGGATGTGATCAGTTTAATCCGATATAAAAATACAAGAGAATCCCTACCGCGACAAACATGATCGAGGATACGGCCATGCAATTGACACGCACGGATGCAGGTGGTCGATAGTGAATCCGGTCGATCAGCAGGACTTCCGTTTTACGCGCCAATTCCTCTGCGGAAGGGGTAAATGTGGAATTGGTCATGACGATGGCCTTGTCACAATTGTGGTAGGTCATACCGGCGTAGACTTCCTGAACCGCCTTGTTGCCAACCTTGTCCGCATAGTATTTGCACTGGATCGCATATTTGTGCCTATTTTTGTATGCGATGACATCGACACCCTGATCGCCGCTTCCTTTGGTCACCAGACAGCGTCTGTAACCGTGCTTTTTCAACCAGTGTGCGCAGTATTCCTCGAATTCATACCCGGAGATCTCGGACTTGTGAAACAAACCATGATCCGGAAACGGAAGCAGAAGATCCAGCAATCGAAACGGCAGACAATAAATCCACCAAATGATCTGAAATAGATATTTTATTATTTTAAAAAATAGGTTTATAATAAAAAGAAATACATTCATAGTTCAAATATTATCATATATCGAACAAATGTTCAATAAGGAGAATTTCATGAAACAGAAAAAATCATATGCCGTAGTGACCGGCGCCAGTTCGGGAATCGGCGCAGAGTTTGCCAGACAGCTTGCAAAAGAGGGATATCCGCTTGTTTTGACTGCGAGACGGCTGGAGTTGTTGGAAGAATTGGCAGCACCGATGCGTGCCCAGGGAGTGAAAGTGCGAACGATCGCAGCTGATCTGGAAAAAGAAGAAGAGTGTTATCGGCTGATGCAGCTTCTGGAGAAAGAGAAAATAGGAGTGTTTATCAACAATGCAGGCTTTGGAGATTGCGGCTTCTTTCTGGACAATCATGTGGAAAAGGAGCTTGCAATGATCGATGTGAATGTGCGCGCCATGCATCTTCTGACAAAGCTTGTATTGCGGAAAATGAAAAAACAGAAGGGTGGTTATCTGCTCAATGTGGCGTCTTCTGCCGGTTTGATCCCGGCGGGACCGTATATGGCAACCTATTATGCGACGAAGGCTTATGTGGCAAGCCTGACGAGAGCGATCGCGCGGGAATTGCGCGAAGCTCACAGCAGGATCTATATCGGGGCGTTGTGTCCGGGACCGGTTGATACACAGTTTAATGAGACGGCCGGTGTGGAATTTGCCCTGCCAGGCATCTCGGCAGAAGCGTGTGTCAGTTATGCGATCACACAGATGAAAAGGAAAAAGGTTGTCATTGTTCCCACCGCGCGCATGAAGTTTGTCATTACCTGTGGCAGATTTTTGCCGCAGGATCTGTATATTTTGCTGACCGGAAGACAGCAGAAAAAGAAAATCGGGCGAGCCTGAACGGACGGTTTAGTTGACAAGACATCTGCCTTTGTTTATCATCGAAGAGGTAGGTTGGAGGAAATATATGTCAGGACATAAGAAAAAAACTGTGCACATACCGAAACCGTGCAGAGATTATGCAAAAAAATTTGAAGATCAGACATTGATCCATGAGGTCAATGATCGGATCGAACAGAAACTTTCGCAGATTCTGACCGAACAGAAGCTGTATTATCGTGAGGGACAAAACTTTTATTCGCTCGACGGATCGTATTTTACCAGAATCCGACCGGAAAATGAACGGATTCTGGCGGGAAAGCTGTTGCAGGAGACTTATTATCTGGAGAGAAAAGAGGCGAGAAGCCGTGCGGATTATCGAAAACTAAGCAAAGATCTGTTATCTTGTGCGGAAAAAACACTTCGCAGCCGTTTGGCATCCGGTCAGACATGTAAGGAGCTTCCGGTTGTAGGCGGGCTTACCGTAGAACAGGTAAGCCGGCTTTGCGCAATGGTGATCGCGCGAGGGATTTATGAGGATTACGCCGCGCGTCTGCACACCGATCAGGTATTGCTCTGGCTTTCTCAGAACAGAGGCTGCAAGGAGATTCTCTATATTCAGACGAAAGCGGCGATGCTCAATGAGATACCAAAGGATTACACACTGCTGTATCCTCTGGCCAGAGAGATGAAGCGTCATTTTATCCTGCATGTGGGGGATACCAACACCGGAAAGACTTATGATGCGGTACAGGAGCTGATGCATGCACAAAGCGGCGTCTATCTGGCACCGCTTCGTCTGCTTGCTTTGGAGATACAGGAAAAGATGCTGGATGCAGGCGTCAATTGTTCGATGATCACCGGAGAGGAAGAAGACATCCGTGAGGGGGCAACGCATATGGCGAGCACCGTCGAGATGCTGTCGCTGGAACGCAGCTACGATGTCTGCGTCATTGACGAGGCGCAGATGATCGAGGACGAGTATCGGGGCTGGGCTTGGACGAGTGCCATTATGGGAGTACGTGCCAAGCGCATTCATGTGTGTATGTCGGAAAACGCAAGGAAGATTGTGACTCTTTTGATCGAAAACTGTCACGATACCTATGAGGTACAGGAACACGTCCGGGAAACCGAGCTGGTTTTCCAATCGAATAAATTTCATTTTCCGGAGGATGTCAGATCTCATGATGCGCTGGTTGTCTTTTCCAGAAGAGAGGTGCTTCGCACGGCAGCAGAGCTGGAGCATCTGGGGTATCGTCCGTCTGCGATCTACGGAGCATTGCCGTATTCTGTCCGCAAAGAGGAGATGCGCAAGTTTCTGGATGGAGAGACGGATATTGTCGTGAGTACCGATGCCATCGGTATGGGGATCAATCTGCCAATCCGGCGGATCGTCTTTTTGCAAAGCACCAAATATGACGGAAAGCACACCAGATATCTCAAGGGACCGGAAGTCAAACAGATCGCCGGTCGCGCAGGCCGCAAAGGGATGTATGATGAGGGGTATGTGATTTCCGCGATGGATATCGGACTGATGCGGCATGCATTATATGAACCGTATGAGGATATCCGGCGGGCAGGCATCCAGATTCCACAGAAATTATTCGATCTGGATATGAAGCTTTCGGAGATCATTCTACGCTGGTCTCAGATTGAAGATACGGGAATCTACCGGAAGGCAGAGACGGAACACACCTATCAGATGTGCCTGTGGATGGAGAAACACTGTCCGTTTGAAAAGGCAACGATGTGGAGACTTTTGTCCATCCCTTATGATGAGAGCAGTCAGAAACAGGAAAAACTGTGGAAACAGCTGTGCGAGCTGCTCTATATGGGACGCCCGATTTACGAAGGATATGAGGAAAACCTGAGTGATAAGACGGATCTGAATTCCTTGGAGGAAGACTATCGGATTCTGGATCTGTATTATTCGTTTACCAGGGCAGTGGGTTATGACTGTCAGGAATTTAAACGGGTCATCGTAGAAACCAAAGAGGTGGTAGCTGAGGAGATTGCTGCCCAGCTTAAGGATAACAAGCGCAGCAATGCCAGCTTGTGCAGATCCTGCGGAACATCCCTGCCATGGGGGTATCCGTACCGGCTGTGTAATGACTGCTTTGCCCGCGCACATCATAGCATCGGCAGATCGAAGCCATATCACAGCAGGAGAAGGTCTTAGGACAATCAAATATAGAGTTTATTGAGAGGTGACAAGAATGGGAAAAGACACATCCGGATATAAATTGATCGCGAATAATAAAAAAGCGCGCCACGATTATTTCCTGGAGGAGACATTCGAAGCCGGTGTTGCGCTTCACGGCACCGAGGTGAAATCGCTCCGCCGGGGAAATTGCAGCATCAAAGAGGCATTTATTCATATCGAAAATGGGGAAGTCATCATCTACGGTATGCATATCAGCCCCTATGAAAAAGGTAATATTTTCAACAAAGATCCGATGCGGCCGAAGAAGCTTCTGATGCACAAAAAAGAGATCCTGCGTCTGCTTGGCAAGATCAAGGAAAAAGGCTACACGTTAGTTCCGGTGCAGGTGTACTTCAAGGGAAGTCTGGTAAAAGTTGAGATCGCGTTGGCGCGAGGAAAGAAATTGTATGACAAACGTCAGGACATCGCGAAAAAAGATGCCAGACGCGAAGCGGAGCGTGATTTCAAGGTGCGAAATCTAGGATGAAAATCAAGTTGAACGTAGGTGCGACTTGTCGTGCGCATTCCGCGGCAAGAAAAAATCAGAATCGATACTTCGTGTATCGCTCGAAAGGGTCGCTCGTGGGAAAAAGAGCAGCGGGCGACTCTTTTTTTATTCTTTAATATGAAAATATGTGAAAAAAGATAATATAAAAAGAAAAAGAATGTAAAAAATATAAGATAAAAGAATAAAAAAGAAATAAAATTTTTTTAAATGAAATATAAAGTATATATAAGAAAATGACGATAAAAAAGTGTAAACAAAATTAAATAGGTGAAAAAAGACGAAAAAAGATGTTTACAAATGAAAAGTTGTGAAATATAATGGTCTGTAAGGAGGCATTCGGTATGCTGGAAGAAAAATACTATACAGTAGCGGATGTCGCTCAAGTGACTGGTCTCACAAGCCGGACCATCCGTAACTACTTGAAGGATGGGACACTGACCGGACAAAAAATCGGTGTTCAGTGGAGATTTACAGAGGAAGAGATCAGAAAGCTTTTTTCAAAGCAGACCCCCGGTGGGAATACACCATCACAGCTTGTCAGAGGTTTTTTAGGAAATCAGGACAGGGAACAAAACAGTTGTCTGACATTGATGGATGTTCCGCGCGTGGATGAGAAGAAGGGAATGTCGCTTTATTGTGAGATGAAGGCTTTGGCGGACAATGAAGAACTGATTTCAGAAATCACCTATGAGTATCACGAGGACTTGCAGCTTCTGCGCGTAGCTGTAACAGGAGAAACAGGTGCGGTAACAGACTTTCTGGAACAGTCCAGGAAACTGTTTTCGCAGATGATGTAAAACAGGGGAAGAACATTGTCGAATCAAGAGCTTGCATTTATGACCGAGGATGAGATTGACGCATATTATGAAAGAAAACAGGAACAATATTTGCAAAAATATTATTCCATTCAGGCCAGACGCGCCATCAGAGAAGACAGAAGGCATATGCTTTGGTGGGTGTGCGTGATGACGCTGACGGTTATGGTATGTACAATCTTCTTAAAATTGAATTTTCAGGTGCAGCAGCAGGTGGTTTCACTTGCCAGGCTGCAAAAACAGATAGTGAAGCTGCAAATGGATAATGCAGATGCAGCGAAACGGATTGACGATTCCATGAATCTGAGAGAAGTGCAGGAAAAAGCAACTGCACTTGGAATGGTTTATCCGAAAGAGGGAAATATCATTTATTATACGGTGACTGCGGATGATTATATGTATCAGTCATCAGATATTCCTGAATATTAAGATCGCCTTCCTATGAATTCTTTCAACAAATGGGCAGATGCAGATTTTCTGTATCTGCCCATTTGGATGTGAGGGAAAAGAATGCTTTTGTAAATATTGCAAGAAATACATTTACAATACATTGAAAAAATTGTAAAATATACATAGTATATGGAGTGGATAAGGGGGAAAAAGCGATGCCAACTGTATATCAGATAGTGAGAGTGGTACAGTTTCTTATTTTTTTGTGCTGCGGACTGGCACTGAGATATGTGTACAAACAGAAGCTTACCTCGCGGACCAGACTGCTTTTTGTTGCGGGTGCAGCGGCTGCGGTAGACATCTTTGCATATATTGAAGTGTTGGCGTCGGAGTCTGCAAGTTCTTGCGGAAGCTATGTGCGTATGCAGTGTCTTGCGACAATGATCTTTTCTACAGCAGTTCTTTTTTTGATCACACAGATGGCGCAGTTAAAGCTTCCGGCTTGGATCGGACGCGCGATCTGGTCTCTGGTGGTAGTTTTTTTGCTCTTGGTCATGGTAGATGATGAGATTGGAATCATCTTCCGGTCATTTGCACTTGCCGACAGAAAACTGGCAGTTCGTCTGATGTGTTATCCGGGAGTTGTTGGGATCATTTTCTTTAGCTATAACTGTTGTCTTACGATAGGAAGTCTTGTGATAGGCATTGCAGGAAACTTCAAAAAGAAGACGGACGATGTGACAAAGTATGTGGCCGTATGGTCTGTTGTGCCTCTTTGTCTGTATGTGCTGTATTATTGTGATCTGACAGGGGGCTGGGATCCAAAACCGACACTGGAGCTGCTCTTTGTCTACATTGTGATACAGGAAAATAAGAAGTATCATGTTCTGGATGACGGCGAGATCGCGCGAGAGCAGATTCTGGAAGAAGTTGGCGAAGGATATATTATTTTGGATGCCAACCGTAAGCTGCGTGATTATAATGCGATTGCGGCGATGCTTTGTCCGGAATTAAAACAACCGGGCGAGTGTGAGGTTATGATCGAACTGATTTTCTTACATAACCATGGGATGCTGGAACACAATGGCAAAATCTGCAGTGTTGTGGTGTCTGATCTCAAGGAATATGGAGATTTGGTCGGATATGTGGTCTGGCTGTATGACAGTACCGATGAATTTTATTGTATGAAAGAACTGCAGGATCTGAAAGATCAGGTGCGTCTGACTAAGCGTACCAACGAATTGTTCTTGCAGCATATGACAGACGGGCTTGGCTCTCCGATCCAGATTGTGGAGGGCAGATCCCATGCGATTCTGCAAGATGAAAATACACCGGATGATATCGGTGAAATGACTTATGAGATCATGGAAGCGGGACAAAAACTGGAGGATATGGTTGGTGTGATGAAGGATTACACCTCGGATGCCCGCGACAAGGATTCGCTTCACAAATTGAATTACCGTGCTTCTGAACTGATCAAAGAACTGAAACAATTATTGCTGGATCGAAGAAAAGCATATTGCAGGGAAGTGTCTTTGCATGTTGGTAAAGGATTTCCGAGCGAATGGAACGGCGATCACGAAGCAATCGAACTGCTTGTTGAGCAGCTGCTCCGTTATGCCGGTATCAATGCCAGAATATGGGGGATCGATCTGGGGCTGTCCCATGAGATTCGATATTCCGACGCATTGATCAACATGACCTTTATTTTAGAGGACCATGGAATTACTACCAGCGAATGGAATCGTTTGAATCTGATGCTTGTGAAGGGAAACAAGCAGATCGAGCATGAACTGAGTTATATTCCGTTTTCTCTGTGTAAGCAGTTACTGCAGCTTTTGGATGCAACCGTGGATTGCAGTATTGAGATGGAACAGTCCAAGATCGTTATTCATTTTCCGCAGAAAATTATGAACAATGATGAGTTTGTACGGGAAGACACAGGATTTATTGAGGAACAGGAAAAGATCAGTGATGCGGAGCCGGAAGAGACGGAACCGCTGAAAAGAAAACTGACGGTTATGGTTGTGGATGACAATATCATTTATCTGCGCGAGATGGATTCGTGGCTTCGAAAGTTAAACTTGAAAACGGTTCTTGCCAAGAGTGGCGAAGATGCGCTTCGTATTATGGGAAAACGTGATATCGATATGATCTTTATGGATCAGATGATGCCGGGCATGGATGGAACGTGTACCCTGGAAAAGATACGTGACTGGGAGAAACAACAGGGACGTATGCCGATGCCGGTCGTACTGTTGACCGCAGATAATACAGTCGGGGCGAGAAGAAGATATTTATCCTTCGGATTTAATGATTATTTATCAAAACCGATCCAGCCGCAACAGATCTGTGATCTGGTTCGCGTATATCTGAATGTATAATATGATAGGATATAGACCAACAGCTCTTCGTGATCTTACGAAGAGCTGTTGTCGTTTGCTGTTGAAAATTTGTATCCCATTCCCCAGATGGTCTTGATAAAATTTCCTTTTGTCCCCATTTTGCTTCTCAGTTTTTTGACGTGGGTGTCAATGGTCCTTGCGTCACCGAAATAATCATAATTCCATACATGGTTTAAAATCTTTTCCCGGGAGAGCGCGATTCCCTCGTTTTCAATAAAATAAGTCAGCAATTCAAATTCCTTGAAGCTGAGGTCGATCAGATTGTCATCAATGGTAACGGTGTGTGCCGAACGGTCGATGATAATGCCGCCCGCTTCGATTTTTTCTTCCTCGGCGGCAGGGTTGGTTCTTCGCAAAATTGCTTCGACACGCGCGACCAGTATTTTGGGACTGAACGGTTTGGAAATATATTCGTCTGCGCCCGAATTGAAGCCGGTCAGCTCATCAGATTCGGCATCCTTGGCAGTCAGCATGATCACCGGGATGTCAGAAGTGGAACGGATCTCTTTTAAGACCTCAAATCCGTTGAGCTTTGGCATCATTACATCCAAAATGATGAGCGCAATTTCTTTGTCGCGATAAAAACAATCAAGAGCTTCTTCTCCGTCGGCGGCTTCAATTACATCGAAATCGTGCTTGGAGAGAAAATCGTGAACTAATTTACGCATACGGCTTTCGTCGTCTACAACAAGAATTTTAATTCGATCCATATTTACCTCGCTTGTGTTTTTTGTTTTACCATGTCAGCTTTTTCATGTTCATGAAATGTATGACCTTTTTATCTTGTATCATATTAATCAAAGCTTATGTCAAAAGTGTGAACAGCATTAATCAAATTTCGGAACGATGACAGTTGTGATGTCGGAGCTGGTCTGTGCCTTGCGATCCAGTTCCCGCTCCCGTTCATCCAGTTCCTTTTCCCAGTCGGAATATTTGTCAATGATCTGATTTTCGTAATTCAGGATCGTAGGGTTGGAGCTGCTGGCAGCAATCGCAAACATGATGATGATGGCGACCGCTAAGCCGATGTTTAAGATCACAGAAAACCAAAGTCTGGTATGCATGTGAGCTTTCGGTTCGTCCTGTTTTTTTTCGGGCACGGTCTGGCGTACGACCTGGGCAGTCACAGGGATCGAAGGGATACTTTCGTTTGGGATCGCCGGGTGTTCGTGCAGATACACCTGTAATTCCCGCAAATAATTATATCCGATCTGCGTCTGGAACATGCGCTGCTCGATCATCTTCGAATAAATGCGAAGCACCTGCATCGGATTGTTCATATCTGTGCGGGTCTTGACATAACGCACGCCGTTTGACTCTTTTAATGCTTCTCTATATAAATCATTATCTTCAAAATAATAACCATCAATTACATGGTATGAATCATTTGGCATAGGATACACCTTCCTGAAAATCGATAGTAAGCAAAAATTTTTTTTGTTACAAATATTATAAATGATAATTTACAAAATAAATATCATTTTTTAATTTTTTTTGCTAGGTTTTTACAAACAGGTATGTTATACTATAGGAAATGCATTTCTTGTGTCAGGTTTTCGGTGAAAACTTGATATGTAGCGTCAGCCCATTTGTCGGAGACAAATTTTTGATGGGTTGATGTTCAAAGATTAGGGGGCAGACTATGAAGAAATTACAACAAAAGCCAAAGGCGGAAAAGCGGACAAAGAAGGAGAAGGTCAAACCGTCCGTTGCTAAAAAAGCAAAACCGATAAAGAAGACCGGAAAAGCAAATCCTGCTAAGAAGAAGCCGGTGACGAAAGCCAAAAAAGCAAACGCAAAGAAAAAACAGACCAAGTCGTTAAGTGTAGCGGTGAAGGTTCTGATTCCAATTGTGTTATTGACATTGTGTATCATCGTGACCGGTGTTACCAGTATTATCAATATGGGCAAGATTGAGACCAGCAGTGCCGAGATCACTTCCAAGGGCATGCGTACCGTTGAAAACCTACAGACCTGTATCGCGGATTTCAATGACCTGCAGCGAATCATCTACGCACATACCTTGGCGGAAGACGCTGAGACGATGCGAATTCTTGCGGAAGAATCCGCTGCGCTTCGTGAAGAGGTTACGACTTATCTCGATGAGTATGCCAAGGATTGCAAGACGCAGGAACAGCTTGATCTGGTAGATAAATTCAGAAGTGAGTATGAGGAATATGGATATACATATGATACGGCACTGAATTTGAGTACCAATATGATGAAACAGCTGGCACAGTCTTATGTGCCGAATCTGATGCAGTTAAGTGCGGATGCGATGCAGGAGGATCTTCGCCAGATGAAGGAGATCACTCAGCAGGAAATCTCAGCAGATGTAGATGAACAGTATCAGATTTATCAGTTGGCGATCGTGATTGCCATGGCAGCATTGGTTGCCGGTATTGCATTGGCAATCTTTGCTTATCTGCTTGTGAATAAGAGTGTGATCAAACCAATCAAAAAGACCACGGTTCGTCTGGATGATATCGTTGGAAAGATCCAGGCGGGTCAGGGAGATCTGACAGCCAGAGTGGAAGTGAGTTCAGGGGATGAGATCGGAAGTCTTGCAAAAGGTATCAATGTCTTTTTGGAGACCCTGCAGAATATTATGTCACAGATCGTTTCCAATGCGGACAATCTGGGCTCCGTTGTCAGTACGGTATCAGGAAGCGTTGTGACTGCAAGTGAACACGCATCCGATATTTCTTCTTTACTGGAAGAGCTGTCTGCGACAATGGAAGAGATCACATCGACGACATTGAGTGTAAACGGAGATATTTCTTCTGTTGGAGATCAGGTCAGCGGCATTGCACAGGATTCCGCTAATATGAACGGATATGCTGCTGAGATGGAGAATCGTGCAAGAGAATTGGAGCAGGCTGCACTGAAGAACAAAGAAAGTACCGGCGAGATCATTGGCGGTATTATCGAGTCTTTGCAGCAGGCGATCGAGGAAAGCAAGAGTGTATCGAAGGTCAATGATCTGACGGATGAGATCCTGAACGTATCGAGTCAGACAAACCTGCTGGCATTAAATGCAAGTATTGAGGCAGCAAGAGCCGGAGAAGCAGGAAAAGGATTCGCAGTTGTTGCCGACGAGATCCGAACACTGGCAGACTCCACCAGACAGACCGCAGGAAACATTCAGGCGATCAACCAGATGGTTGTCCGTGCCGTGGACGCGCTGGTAGCCAATTCCAACGCAATTGTGGATTATATTAATGAAACGATCCTTCCGGATTATGATAAATTTGTGGAGACCGGAAAGCAGTATCGTGATGATGCAAGTTATGTCAATGATACGATGAATGTCTTTGAAACTCGTACAGCGGATCTGCTTCGCATCATGAAGGAAATTTCAGAGGCAGTAGACGGAATTTCCACTGCAATTGAAGAGAGTGCGACCGGTGTAACCAATGCCACCGCCAATACATCCACTCTTGTAACCAACATCGAAGTTGTAAACCAGGAGATGAACACCAATCAGGCAATCAGTCAGCGACTCAAGAAAGAAGCAGACCGATTCACCAATTTATAATTGACAGGGTGCAAAACGGAAATCCGGAAGGATTTCCGTTTTTATCTTAGTAACAGAGGTATTTCATGACAGTAAAGGGCTATATCAAAAACTCCATTTCCAGACAGCTGTGCCTGACCATTATCGGACTGGTTGCAGGAAATATTTTGTTGTGCGTATTTATCAATTCCACATTTCTGGATGCCTACTACAGTGCAAGAAAAACTGCGTCCCTGATGAGGGGATATGGACGTGTGAATACATCCATCGTAGATGACAAGGTTTCGGATACGACGTTTGCCGTGCGGATGGATCAGATGTGTGCCAGAGAAAACATAGAGATGCTGATCATCTCCGGGGATGGAAGTGTGGTATATTCTTCTTCGGGAAATAAAGAAAATCTGGTCAACCAATTTATGAATGTTTTATTTGGCGGACAATCGGATGATGACCGGAAAATGGTCAAGACCACAGACAATTATTCAATCCAGCAGATTGTTGATGATCGTATTTCATCAAAGTATTTGGTTTTGTGGGGGACATTGGATGATGGAAATCTGTTGATGATGCGCACGACCTTTGAGGGCATGAGGGAAAGTGTAGACATTGCCAATCGATTTTTGCTGTATATCGGAATGTTTACGGTGTTATTTTCTGCCCTGATCATTGTCTATGTGTCGGAAAAAATCGCCAGACCGATTGTACAGATGACGCAAATATCAAAGAAAATGACGGAACTGGATTTTACTGCGAAATATGAAGCCGATCCGGATTCCATGACGGAGCTGGATATTCTGGGTCAGCATATGAACCAGTTGTCGGAAAAGCTTGAGTCGACGATTTCTGAACTAAAGACTGCCAATAATGAATTGAAAAAAGATATCGAGCGAAAAGAGCAGATTGATGAGATGCGAAAGGAATTTTTATCCAATGTCTCACATGAGTTAAAAACGCCGCTTGCATTGATCCAGGGGTATGCGGAAGGTTTACAGGAATGTATCAACGATGATGAAGAAAGCCGGGCATTTTATTGTGATGTGATCACGGATGAGGCGGGCAAAATGAATCAGATGGTACAAAAACTGCTGACCTTGAATAATCTGGAATTTGGCAATGGCACGATTGAGATGACACATTTTAATATCACGGAGCTGATACGAGGCGTGTGTAACAGTGCCTCGATCTTGATGAAGCAGTCACAGATCACACTGGAGTTTGACGACACGGCAGACGTCTATGTATGGGGCGATGAGTTTCAGATTGAGGAAGTGGTCACCAATTATATCAGCAATGCCATTCATCACTGTGACTTTGAGAAAAAAATACGCATCTTTTATACACAGAAGTCGGATTGCGTCCGGGTAAGCGTGTTCAATACCGGAAAGCAAATCCCGGATGAGGATCTGACGAAAGTATGGGAAAAGTTTTTTAAAGTGGACAAAGCACATACGAGGGCTTATGGGGGAAGCGGAATCGGTCTGTCAATTGTCAAAGCGATCTTGGATTCCCACCATCGGGAATGCGGTGTGTGCAACCGGGAAAACGGCGTGGAATTTTGGTTTGAACTGGATAAAAATTCGGTTGCGTCAGAGCCAAAAGAATGATAAAGTAAAATTATTCAGATAGATATGTTTGAGAAAATTTGGGTGAAAACATGTTCAGAAAAAAAGTGAAGTCACATGGCAGACGGCTGTTGGTGCTCGTAAGTGTGGTGATGTGTCTGACTCTGCTCGTCGGTTGCGGAGAAGAGCCCTTTGAATTGGAAAAAAATGAGCAGGACATCATAGTCAATTACGCTGCGCATATTGTGGCAAAGTATAATACCAAGCAGCCGGAAGGGTATACCTATGTATATCCAAAGGAAGAGAAAGAAGAGGAAGAAGAGACACAAGAGACGGAAACGGATCCGGAAGATACGAAAGAAGATTCTAAGACGCAGTCGGAAGGGACGACGTCCGCAGAGACGAATCCGTCATCTGAGCAGGAGACCGTATCACTGACGCAGGCCCTTGGTTTAAAAGCAAAATCGGTGACTGCGGTCTATACGGGAACAGAGCTGACAGACCATTATGAGACGGTCGTGCCGTCAGCGGGGGGGCAGTTGATGATCGTTCATGTCACTCTTAAGAATAAGGGGGATAAGAAGGTGAAGGTGAATCTGCTGAAGGAGATGCCGATTTTTCGTGCGACCATCAATGAAAAACAACAGGTGACAGCCGATCTCACACTATTGGACAATGATCTGAGTACGCTGGAAAAGACGATCAAACCGGGAAAAGCAGTAGATGCAGTGATCGTTTTTTCAATTGGAGATACCGAACTGACTGCTGTCAATCAGCTGACGATGAGCGTTAATATTGGTGGGAAAAAATCAATTGTAGAATTTTTGTGAAAATTGTAAAAAAAATTGTACAATTTTAAGAAAGTATATGTTATAATATGACTAATTTATATGATTTGCTTCGGGAGGAGATATTTTTATGGATACAAATATTTTATTAGAGAATGGTACAAATGAGCTGGAAGTACTGGAATTTAAGCTGAATAACAACCATTATGGTATCAATGTTGCTAAAGTTCGTGAGATTTTGGCATATCAGCCAGTTACACCTATTCCTAATGCGGCTCCTAGCGTGGAAGGTATCTTTATGCCGCGTGATTCGATGATCACAGTGGTTGATTTGAAAAAGTGTCTTGCACTCCCATCAGACGATGATACCAAGGGATTGTTCATTATCACAAACTTTAATAAGCTTGACATTGCGTTCCATGTGGATGAGGTGATCGGAATCCATAGAGTGTCATGGGCAGACATTATTGAGCCGGATTCTACGATCAATGTCGGAGCAAACGGTGTATCAACCGGTATCATCAAGCTGGAAGATAAGCTGGTGGTCATTCTTGATTTCGAGAAGATCGTGACCGATATCAGCCCGGAAACCGGACTGAAGGTATCTGATATTGAAGAGTTAGGCGATCGTCAGAGATGTGATTCTCCGATCCTGATCGCAGAGGATTCACCATTACTTAGCAAACTCATCACGGACTGCCTGAAGAAATCCGGTTATACGAATCTGATCGTCAATGCAAACGGTAAGGAAGCATGGGATAAGCTGGAAGCCTTCAAGAAAGAAGGTACTGTTCATGATAAGGTGCATTGCATCATCACCGATATCGAGATGCCGATCATGGATGGACATCGCCTGACAAAATTAGTAAAAGAAGACGAAGAGTTGAAGTCAATTCCTCTGGTTATCTTCTCTTCATTAGTAAATGATGAGATGAGACGTAAGGGAGAGGCTCTTGGTGCTGATATGCAGTTGACGAAACCTGAGATTGGAAATCTTGTTACAGCAATTGATAAATTGATCCGTAATAAAAAATCTTAGTCAAATCGCAAGTTATGAGAATCAAGTGAGAGCGTAGAGGGAGGATTCCTTGTACACTCTCACTTTTCGTTGAATAGCAATTATAACAGTCGAAAGGAGGAAGATTGATGAGCAATAACGAGGATTATTTGGACAGTCTGTTGAATTCTGTTACCAAAAAGCTGAGTGAATTTGATGATGATTTTGAACAGAAAAAAGAATCGGCAGAATCAGCCCGGGCAAAGAAAAATCTTCCGCCAAAAACGATGAAGGCGATAGAAGCGGTTCGCGAAAACCAGTTCCTGCGGGATTTTGAGGATGAACTGCAGGAGGATTTTGACGAAGACGACGTAGATGCTTTCCTGGCAGATTTTGAGGCAGAGCTGGACGGAGAAGCGCAGGCATATGTGCGTGAACAGCAACAGGAAGAGGAAGAAACGACTGAGGCATATTTGGAGCAGGTGAATGAGATCGTATCCCAGGCAGATGAGGAGACAGAGCTTGGAAGCATCCCAATGGATGAGGATGTCAGTCTTGGCGATCTGGAAAATTTTACCTTTGATTCGGATATGGAGCTTCCTGATGAGGAAATGGATCAAGTCCAACCGGAACCGCCTTCGCAGACAGAGGATGATGTAAATCTGTCTTTGGATCTGTTTGGTGAAGATACGCTGGAAATGGATGATGAACCGGTTGAAGAGAAACAGGCGGATGCGTTTGCACAGGAAGATCTGCCGGCCGGAATGGAGGATCTGGAAAGTCTTTTTGCTGAGGAGGATCACCACAAGGTGATGTCCGATGCAGGAGAAGAGGAAAGTCTTTTGCCGGAAAACGAGGAACTGACGGACGAAGGCATCATGGAGCTTTTGAACGGCTTGTCTGACGAAGATGAGGCACTTGCCGATATCGGCAAGATGCTTGAGGCGGACGAGAATGACATTCAGCTCGAAGATATCTCAGCCGATCCCGAAAACTTATCGCAGGCGGCCTTGCTTGCTTCGGCTTCCAAAGATGAAAAACCGAAGAAAGAAAAGAAAAACGGTTTTTGGTCAAAGCTTATGAATCTCCTGTTTGGAGAGGATGAAGACGATGAGGAGGATGAGAATGAGGAAGAAGAAGTCGTAGAAAGCGACATCGGATCTGCGGCAGATATCTCTTCGGATTTTGATATCGGATTTGAGGATATGGATGGTCTTTCCGAGGAAAATGCGGCAATTCTTGCCGCAATGAACGGCGATTTCGGTGATGAGCCATCTTCCGGAAAAGACGCTTCAGAGGGAAAATCCGATACAAAGGATAAAAAAGGGAAAAAGGAAAAGAAGAAAAAAGAAAAAGAGAAAAAGCCAAAGAAAGAGAAGAAACCAAAGAAAGAGAAAAAGCCGAAAAAACCAAAGGAGCCTGCACCGAAAGAAAAGAAGCTTCCGAGGAAACCGGTGATCCTGATCTGGGTTATGGCGCTTTCACTGTTTCTTTTGATTTATATTGGTTCGAATCTCGTTGGATACAGCACCGTGATCAGTGTTGCTCAGGAACGGTACGATAAAGGAGACTATGTCGGAAGCTACTCTGAGCTGGTTGGCACAAAGGTGAAAGAAGCGGATCAGGAACTGTATCAGAAGGCATTTGTGCTGGCCGGTGTACAGACAGAACTGGATGCTTATTATGCATTGATGGAAGTGCGCAAATACGATTTGGCACTTGATTGCCTCGTTCGAGGACTCGGACGTGCCGAACTTGCGTCTGCGGATGCACAGGAGTGGAATGTGGAGACGCAGATGGGAATGCTGGTGGAAGAGATCGTGAAACAGTTACAGGATCAATTCAATGTGACAAAAGAACAGGCAGCTGAGCTATATGCGATTGACGATCGGGATGAGTATTCATTGGAACTGGATGCAATCTTAAAAGAGCTTGGTTTAAAGTAGCTTGTGAGGAATATAAGAAGTAAAACGGAGAATGCATAAAAAGAATCAAATGAGGAGAAACATCAATGGGAATATTCATAAATTGTCTTGCACTGATATTTAGTACGATCATAGTCCTTTGCGGAATCAGTTATTTTCTGAGAGAAAAAAATGCCGGCAGGCTGCGCTATTTTATGCTGATTATGGGTGTTTTTGGTGCTTTGTGGAGTGGCGGATACGGTATCATGGGATTTGCCGAGACAGCAAAGCAGGCAGAACTGTTTCGCACAGTGGGTATCGTTGGCGTGGTCGGTTTTATGATGACAGAAGCCCTCATGATTGCTTACATGATCCATTTGCCAAAATGGCTGTACCGTGTCTATGTAACTGCCTTCGGATTGGTGGGTGTCATAGACCTGTTTTTCTTCATTCCGGATCACCATGACTTTGTGCGCATAGATGGCAGAATGTGTTATTACGCAACCAACAGTATGGCCAGAAAAATCCATAGTGGATTTTTGGCTTTTGTGACTGTCACAATGCTCGGCATGGCGGTGATCTGGGTATGCAAGAAAAAGACAAAACGTGAGGCCTCATATGTACGGGCGACGATTTTATCGAATCTGGCAATTCTGGTTTCCATTATTCCGGATACCATCCTGCCGCTTCTCGGAAAGCCGTCTTTTCCGAGTTCTGCATACGGGATGTTTTTAACCTATATGATTACCTGGTTCTGGGCGACGAAGTTTAATGCGTTTAGCATTACGGTAAGTAATCTGAGCCAGTATATTTATGAGTCAGCCAATACAGCAATCCTCATTTTTGACGAGTGTTTTCAGCTTGTTTTGGCGAACTGCTATGGACATCGGCTTTTGGAAATTGAGGATGTGCAGCATCAGGATCTGACGGAGTTGTTCCAATGTACACAAGAGGAGGCAGATCAGCTGCTGGCATCCGTTTTGCGTGAGAATCAGGGAGTTGCTGAGCTGGTGACACAAAAAGGCGGGGTTAGTTGTTCTTTGAATTTTACTGTTGCGAGGGATTTTCAAAAGGAACCCTACTGTATCGTCTGCTTTGTATATGATCTGACCAAAGAAAAAAATATGCTCTGTGAGTTGCTTCAGGCAAACGAGGCAAAGAGCCAGTTCCTTGCAAATATGTCTCATGAGATCCGCACACCGATCAACGGAATTTTGGGTATGGACAGTATGCTGTTGAAGGAGTGCCAGGATGAGGGATTAAGAGAATACGCAAAAAATATTCAGAGTGCCGGACAATCGTTGCTTTCGATCATAAACGATATTTTGGATATTTCCAAAATCGAATCGGGCAAGCTGGAGATTATTCCGACCCGGTATGAACTGTTTTCTATTTTGAATGATTGTTACAATCTGACGAAGGTAAAAATAGAGGAAAAACCGATCACGCTTCATATGAAAATCAATGAAAACATTCCAGCCAAATTGTATGGAGATGAAGTGCGCATTCGGCAGGTTATGAATAATTTTCTGTCCAATTCGGCGAAATATACACATGAGGGATCGATTACTTTTGGTGTGGATTATGAAGAAAAATCCGAGGGTGAGATCTGGCTGATCATCACGGTCAGTGATACCGGAATCGGAATCAAAGAAGAGGATTTAGAAAAACTATTTGCGTCTTTTACCAGAATCGAAGAAAAACGGAATCGAAATATTGAGGGAACGGGATTGGGACTCAGTCTCACCAAAAATCTGGTAGATCTCATGCAGGGTGAGATTACCGTAAAAAGTATTTATGAAGAGGGATCCTGCTTCACAGCAAAAATTCCGCAAAAGATCATTGACAAGACACCGATGGGAGATTTTGATAAGCGATATCGTCAGTATATCCATCAAAGTGAGGAGCAAGCAATTTCTCTGTATGCACCGGACGCAAAGATTCTGGTGGTCGATGATGTACCGATGAACTTAATTGTCGTAAAAGGACTCTTAAAGGCGACGAAAATACAGATCGATACAGCAAAGAATGGTGCAAACTGTCTGGAACTTGTACAAAAAAATCGATACGATATCATTTTTCTCGATCATTTGATGCCGGAGATGGATGGAATCGAGACCTTGCAGAATATGAAATTGCTGGAGGAAAATCCGAACCGGAATACCCCGGTGATCATGCTGACGGCCAATGCGATCGTAGGTGCAAAAGAAGAGTATATGGAAGCGGGATTCACCGATTATCTCACAAAGCCGGTTCAGGAAACCTTGCTGCATGAGATGATTATGAAATATCTTCCAAAGGAACTCTATGAAAGTTACTAATTATTTGCTAATTGTAATGTCTTGAATGCATAGTTGAAAAAATTAAAAACAACATAGGTTTTCATAAAAAAATCCGCTCATTGAGCGGATTTTTTACGTTCACCTACATCAAGGGAAAACCTTGTCGAAGAATGGAATTCCAGTTACTGCGTTGAAAGAGGAACCGGACAACGATTACCAGCTGCTTTTCCTCATCAATCGTATAAAAGGCCAGATAGTTATTAACGATAACAAAACGTATCCTCCAGCTGGCTAAAACAGGATCATCTACCAGAGGAAACCTTTCAGGAAACTCAGACAGAGAAGAAATCTGTTCATCGGCAGTATCTATCAGGTGCTCTGCTGCATCCGGATTTTTAAGTGAAAATTCGATATAATCAGCAGCCCGCATCAAGTCATGTTCAGCAGTGGAAGTGATGTGAAGCTGATAACTCATTTACGACGACTCCGAATATCAGCCATTGCTTCGGAAAAAGGGCGGGTATTGCCTGATGCAATATCATCCATGCCTTCTTTTATCTGGCTATATAATTCAAAGCGACTGGATAATTCTTCATAGGCTTCAATGCTCATAACGGCAAGATCACCTTTTCCATTCTTCGTAATGAAAACCGGTTCCGGATAATTGTGACAAAATGTTGATATTTCGTTGTAATTATTCCTTAAATCAGCACTTGATTTGATTGCTGGCATAGTATCACCTCCTAGTTTGATAACAAAATTATATACAAATTTTGTTATGCTGTCAATGCGTATGGTAGTAGTGTTAGCGCAAATACAAGCTTTATTCCAATAATCTGACCGGAAGTTCGGGAGCGTATCGATCGCCAATGGTACATTTGTGATAGCATAAAAGCAAGCAGTAATGAAATGATTTTTGTACAGAATTTTAATCGGAGGTAAGTGGCAATGACAAAATTATATTGACCATAGTCCGGCAAGGCGATCAGCTTTGAGGCATTGGAAAATTTTAAGGTGGAAGATGGAAAAATTGTTGAATCCTGGGGGTATTGGCCGGACAAGGATATCGAACGGCAGCTAATAAAATAATTATAAATTTGTCTATCTTTTGTCAGCCTTTCTATGGTAGGCCAGGATTTACATAAAGAAGAAGGAAAGGATGGCTGCCATGACGAATCATAAAAATTTTGATAAATTACACTTATACTTTCGGGCAGAAAATATGATACATTTATATAATATTTTGTTATTTTGACCATAAAAATTGTTTATTATGACCATTGCATTAGGCCTATAAATGGCGTATAATCAAATGTCAGATGAGGTTGTCTGCTGTGTGGCGGACAACCTTTTTCACTATATTATATCTCAGAGGTACGAATAGATGCGACCGGTGATAGGATTAATACCTTTGTATGACGAGGACAAAGAGAGCTACTGGATGCTTCCCGGATATATGAAGGTACTGGAAACATGTGGTGCGTTACCGATCATGCTGCCCCTCACGTCGGATGAGGCGGAACTGGCACAGAGTCTGGAACTGTGTGACGGACTGATTTTGACAGGAGGACATGACGTAGATCCTTTGCTGTATCATGAACAGCCGAAAGCCACCTGCGGTGTTCTCTGCAAGGAGCGGGACTGCATGGAGAGCTGGCTCTTGGGGAAGGCACTGGAGAAAAAATTGCCCGTATTTGGGATCTGCAGAGGAATACAGTTTATGAATGCGTATCTGGGAGGCACGCTTTATCAGGATTTGCCGACAGAGTATGACAGTGCGGTTGAGCATCATATGACACCGCCATATGACAGAGCGGCACATAAAGTGACGATTCTTGCGGATACTGTTTTAGCAGATATATTGGGTGAAGGAGAACTGCCGGTGAACAGTTATCATCATCAGGCAGTTAAAGAAGTTGCGCCCGGAGTGACAACGATGGCCATATCAGAGGATGGTCTGGTGGAGGCGATTTCGGTCAATGGACAAAAATTTGCAGTAGGGGTTCAGTGGCACCCCGAGTTCTCTTATGAGAACAACGGGCAAAGCTTAAAATTGGTTCAGGCCTTTGTGGATGCCTGCAGATAGAGGCAGACAGAAACGGGGATGACAAATATATTTCTAGGAGGAATACAACTATGAAAAAGAAAATGATGATGATGTTGCTCACCGCAACCATGGTATTTAGTCTTGTTGGATGTGGCAGCAAGGGAGCTGAGGCTCCGGAGGCAGATACTGCAGAGACAGCTGACGATGCAGAGTCTGCAGACGCGGATGCTACAGATGCAGAGACTTCCGATAGCGGAAAGAAGTGGATTATCGCAACAGATACCGCATTTAAGCCCTTCGAGTACAAGGATGACAGTGGAGAGTATGTCGGAATCGATGTAGATATTCTTGCGGCAATCGCTGAGGATCAGGGATTTGATTACGATCTGCAGGCGTTGGGCTGGGATGCATCGATCGCAGCCTGCCAGGCAGGACAGGCAGACGGTATGATTGCCGGCGCGTCTATCACAGATGAGCGTAAGAACAGCGGCTGGATCTTCTCTGACGGATATTATGATGCAAACCAGAGTATGGCAGTTGCAGAGAACTCTTCCATTACAGGATTTGCGGATCTGAATGGCAAGACCGTTGCGGTGAAAACCGGAAGTATGAGTGCAGAGTACGCTGAGAGTCTTAAGGATGAGTACGGATTTACCGTTACTACCTTTGAAGATTCACCGACCATGTATCAGGCTGTTGTAGGTGGTCAGGTAGACGCGGTATTTGATGATACGCCGATCATGGCAAGTAACATTAAGGATAACGGACTTGCAATGAAGCTGGTAGACGGTACCGGAAATGAGCCTGCATCTTACGGATTTGCTATTTTCAACGCCGATAATCAGGAGCTGGTAGACATGTTCAATGCGGGACTGGCTAATATCAAGGCAAATGGCACTTACGATGAGATTATTGCAAAATACCTTGGCGAATAATTTTTGATGCATTGATAACAGGCAGGCAGGACAGGGCTGAGTAAAGGCTCTGTCCTGTTTTACCTATTTTTTCAGAGATAAAGGGAATCATTATGATAAAAATAATCACTGTTTATGGGGATATGCTCCTCGGCGCCATGGGCAAAACATTGCTTCTGGCATTATGCGGACTGTTTTTTGCATGTATTCTGGGTCTTATCTTTGGTCTGATGAGTGTTGTAAAAAGCAGGATATGTAATATCATAGCACAGATCTTTGTAGACGTTATTCGTGGCGTACCAATGATTGTGCTGGCTTTTTTTGTTTATTTTGGAATTCCGTATTTATTAAATAATATGTTGGGATTGAACACCCCTGTATTGACTGCATTGCAGGCAGGTACGATCTGTCTGGCGTTGAACTGTGGTGCATATATGTCGGAAATTATCCGGGCGGGTATTGAATCCGTGGATAAAGGACAGATGGAAGCAGCAAGATCTCTGGGTCTTTCTTATTTTGTGTCTATGAAGCGTGTCGTGCTGCCTCAGGCGATCCGTACGATGATTCCCAGTATTATCAATCAGTTTATCATTACGCTGAAGGATACATCCATTCTTTCAGTCATCGGTTTTCCGGAATTGGTCAATACAGCCAAAAACGTACAGGCAGCGACATTTAAGTCCTTCCAGACCTGGTTTATTGTAGGTATCATGTATCTGATTGTAATTACAATTCTTTCCAGATGCGCAAAGATGGTAGAAAGGAGATTGAATCGTGGCCGCTGAAGAAATTAAAATTCATGTAGATCATCTCAAGAAAAACTTTGGAAAAATAGAAGTTCTGAAGGATATTTCCATTGACGTGAAGCAGGGTGAGGTCGTGGTAGTGATCGGACCTTCGGGTTCCGGAAAATCAACTTTTCTACGATGCCTGAACCGTCTGGAGGAGCCCACCGGAGGAACCATTCTGGTGGATGGTGTAGATATTACGCAGAAAAAAGTAAACATTAATAAAGTGCGTGAAAACGTAGGTATGGTATTCCAGCACTTTAATCTGTTCAATAATCTGAATGTTCTTAACAATATGACGCTGGCACCGCTGGAGTTGAAAAAGGCTACTCCGGAAAAAGCAAAGGAGAAAGCGATGGAGATGCTGGCAAGAGTCGGGCTGGAAGAGAAGGCAGAGGCCTATCCGTCCCAGCTTTCAGGAGGCCAGAAGCAGCGTGTGGCAATTGCCAGAGCGCTGTGTATGAATCCTGACATTATGCTTTTTGATGAGCCGACGTCTGCGCTGGATCCGGAGATGGTAGGCGAGGTTCTTCAGGTTATGAAGGATCTGGCGGCATCCGGAATGACGATGGTTATTGTTACTCATGAGATGGGTTTTGCCCGTGAAGTAGCAGACCGGGTAATATTCATGGATGGCGGATATATTGTGGAGGAGGGAACTCCGCAGGAAGTGCTTCTGAATCCGAAAGAAAGCAGAACGATTGACTTTTTGAACAAAGTGTTATAAAGCTTGTCAGGAGGTATAAGGGTGAAAAAAATAATTACCATCAGCCGGGAGTTTGGTGCGGGCGGCGGTCAGATTGGCCGTGCTGTGGCAGAACGGCTCGGTTACTATTACATGGATAAGGATATGATTGTGCGCGCTGCCATGGAGTCCTCAAACCTGACACCGTCAGATTTTCGAAAGTGGGATGAGCGTGTGCCTCTGGACCTTGGGTTTGGACAGAGCCTGTTTGATTTTTATAATAAGCCGTTAAATGAGAAATTGTTTGAAGCCCAGCGCGAAGCTATTCGAAAGACTGCTGAAAAGGGAAACTGCGTGATTGTGGGACGAAATGCAAACGTTGTGCTTCAGGAATTTGAGAAGTGCCTGCATGTGTTTGTTTCGGCAACTCCGTATTTTAAAGTACAGAATTTGAAGAAACAGATGCCCGGATATACAGAAGAAAAGATTTTGAATCAGATGAAAACTGTGGATAAAGCAAGAGCAAAATATTGTTCCTACTATACGAACACCGAATTCGGAAAAGCGGAATATTATGATCTGTGTCTGAAGAGTTCTACGCTTGGAATCGATAAATGTGTAGACATCATCTGCACGTTGGCAGAGCAATCATAAAAAACATAACCCCCGTGATGCGACTCCTTTTTGGGAGAGGCACACAGGGGTTAAATTTTATTTCATAGGAGGAACCAATCATTCTGATGGAAAAGGAACAACACAACATTTTGGAAATTCCGGAATCGATCTGCCGCGTGCTGGAGCGGGTAAAGTCTGTGTTTCGGGATGAGCCTAAAGTTTATGAGATTTTTGAAAATTGTTATACCGATACGCTTCGCACAGCGGTGAAGCGTATGGAGGATGAGTCGGTTTATGTGGTCACGGGAGATATTCCGGCGATGTGGCTGCGGGACTCTGCGGCATCACTTCGGCCTTATCTGATTCCTGCGAGAGAGGATGCACAGGTCGCGGATCTTCTGGTAGGAGTAGTTCACCGCCAGTTTCAGTACATTTGTATTGATCCGTATGCCAATGCTTTTAATGAAACGTCAAACGGAAATTGTTGGGCGAAGGATGAGACAGAGATGAATGACTGGCTGTGGGAGAGAAAATACGAAGTGGATTCGCTGTGTTATCCCCTCAGCTTTGCTTATCTGGTATGGAAAAATACAGGGCGGACGGAGCAGTTCGATCATGTATTTCTGGAGGGTGCGTGGAAGATTCTTGAAGTATTCCGGATAGAACAGTGTCATGAGGAACGGTCGTCTTACCGTTTTTCCAGAAAAGATACCTATTTTACGGATACTCTTTCGAGAGATGGAAAAGGAGCACTGGTAAAATCAAAAACCGGCATGATCTGGTCAGGTTTTCGGCCCAGTGATGATGCATGCACTTATGGCTATCTCGTGCCGTCCAATATGTTTGCAGTGACAGCCTTAGAGAATCTGGCAGAGATCGCGGAGCAGATACTGAAAGCATCGGATCTGGCAGAAGAAGCGCTAAAACTTAGCAATGAAATTTATGAGGGAATCGAAACATATGCCATCACCCGAAAAGAGGAATACGGAGAGGTCTATGCCTATGAAGTTGACGGTTTTGGGCAGTACAATCTGATGGATGATGCAAATGTACCAAGTCTTCTTTCGATGGATTATCTGGGGTATCATGGGCGCAATCCACAGGTAGCAGTCAATACAAGAAAAATGATTTTAAGCGAAGCCAATCCTTTTTATTATAAGGGTGAAAAGGCAGCAGGCATCGGCAGCCCGCATACTCCGGCGGGCTATGTCTGGCATATTGCTCTTTGCATGCAGGGACTGACAGCCGGGACAAAGGAAGAAAAAAAGAGAATCATAGATATGCTGACAGCTACCGATGGTGGAAAACAGTTGATGCACGAGAGCTTTTGCGTAGATGATGACACTCATTATACGCGAGAATGGTTTGCCTGGGCGAATGCCATGTTCAGCGAGCTGGTCATGGATTACTGTGGATATCATCTTGTGACAAATAACGACTGACGCAATACAAGTAGAAAACGGAGAATGACATGTCAGATAAAAAAATAGCAGTATTTTTTCCGGGAATTGGATATACGAACGATAAACCGCTTATGTATTATAGCAGAAAGCTGGCAGAAGAACAGGGCTATGAGGTGATCTGTACGGAATATCATGACCTTCCGGAGAAGATCAGAGGGAATAAAGAGAAAATGATGCTGGCCGGCAGCGGAGAAATATAGAGATACTTGGCGAAGTGATGCAGCTGACGGAAAATCGCTTGCGATTGAAAAAGCACGGTGATTGATGTACTATGAATGATAAGATTGAATTGAAAGGCGTGCAAAAGGATGAGTAGAAATACGAGTGTTCAAATGATAGAAGAAGCAATGAAAGATGAAAAGTACGAATTCCGTACCGTCCATGCGGATGAGGCGGAAGTGGCTACGCAGATTGAGGCTGCCTGTTTTCCACCAAATGAGGCATGCGTGCTGCCGATCATGAAGGAACGCGTGCGGATTGCGCCGGATCTTTTTTTAGTTGCAGTAGATAAAAAGACCGGACAGATGGTGGGATTTATCAATAGTATAGCGACGAATGAGAGAACATTAAGAGATGAGTTTTTTACGGAACCGACACTTCATGATCCAAATGGAAAAAATGTGATGATCTTAAGCGTTGCGGTTCTGCCGGAGTACAGAAATCAGGGACTGGCGCGGAAAATGATGCGGATCTACCTGAGCAGGGAAGCAGACAGAAACAGGCAGCTGATCGTTCTGACCTGTCTGGAGGGTAAAGTGCAGATGTATGAGAAGTTCGGCTTTCGGGATTGCGGGGAATCCGGATCTGCCTGGGGTGGCGAACAGTGGCACGAGATGGTGTGTGAACTGAGTTAAAAAGGCTGCGCCGGATCATCATATCGAAAAAACGTATGAAAATATAAGGAGAAAATCAATGAAAAGAATAGCAGTTACTTATGACAATGGAAAGGTTTTTCAGCATTTTGGGAGAACAGAGGCTTTCAAAGTGTATGAAGTGGAGGATGAAAAGGTGGTCAGCAGTGAAGTGATCCGGTCAAACGGTGTCGGACATGGAGCGCTGGCGGGGCTTCTGGCGGATCACACCATCGATACGCTGATCTGCGGAGGTATTGGCGGCGGAGCCATGGCCGCTCTGGCAGAGGCCGGGATCGAGGTGTGTGCCGGAGCGGAAGGTGATACCGATGAAGTGATTGAGACTTATCTGAGGGGCGATCTAGAATCGGCGGGAGTTACCTGCGATCATCATGGCGAAGGACACTCTTGCGGTGACCATGAGGAAGGACATTCCTGCGGCGGGGGCGGTTGTCACGGAGGATGCGGATCATACCCTGCATTGGAAGGACGCAATGTGGGAAAGACGGTAAGGGCGCATTACAGAGGTACTTTTAACGACGGCGAACAGTTTGATTCTTCCTATGATCGTGGAGAGCCGTTGGAGTTTGTCTGCGGAGCCGGAATGATGATTAAAGGCTTTGATGCAGCTGTTGCAGATATGGAAGTGGGGCAGATTGTGGACGTTCATCTGATGCCGGAAGAGGCATACGGACAGCCGAAGCCGGAGGCAATTTTTTCAGCAGAGATCGCGGAGGTGCCGGGCGCAGAGGATCTGAGTGTAGGACAGCAGGTTTATTTGACAAGTGATTACGGTCAGCCCATTCCCGTGAAGGTGACTGCAAAGGACGAGACAACGATTACCTTTGATGCCAACCACGAGATGGCAGGAAAGGAACTGAATTTTAGAATAGAGTTGGTTGAAGTGCTGTAATGAAAGTTGAGATCATATCAGATACACACGGGCTTCTTCGCCCGGAAGTCAAGGCGAATAAAGGGAGGAATGACAGGAATGGAAACATGGTATTATGAGGTGGTCAGCATTGATGGCGACTATGCACATCTGAGGCGGACAGATATTGAGTCGGAGGATTTAAAGCTGGTGGCGCGGGCGCTGCTTCCGCCGGAGATTATGGAGGGAAGTAAACTGAAATATGAGCTGATGCAGTATGAATTACTTTCGAATTAGAAAATATACATGTCATATAAATAGGCAATTGCGAAACTCATTCATAGCGTGAACAGGGAATGTGAGACATCATGTATTGGCAGTGCACTTTGGAGCGGCTGGTACTTAGTGACCGTATTTTGGTCACTTATGTACCACTGCCAGCGACAAGTAGCGAGAGCGTGCCTGCAATACATGTGCTCACATGACCCAAAAA
>JALEJB010000042.1 GCA_022768825.1 Lachnospiraceae bacterium | reverse complement strand
TATGGATTTTGTACTTACCACCAGAGAGCTTGCTTTGTGGGCGAAGGAGGAAGGCATCGATTTTGCTTCCCTGTCTGATTCCGCTTACGACAATCTTATGGGAGAGGCATCCGGTGCCGGTGTTATTTTTGGCAATACCGGTGGTGTTATGGAGGCAGCGCTCCGCACCGCGTATGAATATATCACTGGCGAGAAAGCTCCCGCGCAGCTCTATGATCTGCAGCCGGTGCGCGGCTACGAAGGCATCCGCGAGGCATCCGTAACGATCGGCGATCTGGATGTGAATGTAGCAGTCGTTTACGGCACTGCCAATGCGCGAAGGATGATCGAGCGCATGAAACAAGGTGAAAAGCAATATCATTTTATAGAGGTCATGACCTGCCCCGGTGGATGTATCGGTGGCGGCGGCCAGCCGAAGGATCTGTTCAAAGATGCTGATGAGGTACGCAAGGCCCGTATTGACAGCCTCTACAAAAAAGATGCGGAGATGACCTTGCGAAAGAGCCACGAAAACCCGTCGATCAAACGGATTTACGAAGAGTTTTACGGCAAACCGCTCAGCGAGATGGCTGAAAAAATGTTGCATACAATGTATGAAGATAAAAGTATGATCTTAAATTCAAAAGGAGGTAAAAAAATGGCACAGTGGAAAAGACAAGTATGTGGTTATATTTATGAAGGAGAGGAGCTACCGGCAGATTTTACCTGTCCGTTATGCAAGCATCCGGCATCTGCATTTGAGAAGATCTCAGAGGCAAAGCCTGCAAACAAGTACGCAGGAACTCAGACTGAGAAGAATCTGGAGGCAGCCTTTGCCGGAGAGTCTCAGGCAAGAAACAAATATACCTATTTTGCATCTGTAGCAAAGAAAGAGGGCTATGAGCAGATCTCAGCACTCTTCTTAAAGACTGCTGACAACGAAAAGGAGCACGCTAAGATGTGGTTCAAGGAGCTGAACGGCATCGGTGACACCGCACAGAATCTGGGCGCTGCCGCTGACGGCGAGAACTACGAGTGGACCGACATGTATGAGGGCTTCGCAAAGACCGCTGAGGAGGAAGGCTTCCCCGAGCTGGCTGCAAAGTTCCGTGCGGTAGGCGAAATTGAGAAACATCATGAGGAGCGCTATCGTGCACTCTTAAAGAATGTGGAGACTGCTGCTGTCTTTGCAAAGAGCGAAGTGAAGGTATGGGAGTGCAGAAACTGCGGACATATCGTTGTCGGAACCAATGCCCCCGACAAGTGCCCTGTCTGCAATCATCCCCAGAGCTACTTCGAGGTTCATGCAGAGAACTACTAAGCTTGGCTTTCCGGTATATAAAAACCGCATCGCGCTTTGCCGATGCGGTTTTCTATAATCTGAATTTTCCTTCTGATGCAGCGTTGATTCCACTTTTACCAAGTTATCTCACCAGTTATTTTCACCTTTTTCAAACTAGCTGTTCCATTCGATACGAAATCAATTTACAAACCTTCTCTTTTTGTTGATCCGGCAAATACGACTGCATCGTTTGTGCATAAAACTTATCCTCAAGAGAACAAATCTTATCCATCATATGATCTGCTGCTTTGCGTGGGATACCACTGACTTCTGCAAAAACCCGAAAATCTTTTCTGTGAATATTATGTTTTTTCCCATTTAGTGTGAGCGCAAGCTGCTCTGTATCCTCCGGAACGATGACATTGACAGGCAGCATATCATAAGCCTCCGACAAACGGAACCTTCGATTGCCCGGCTGCGTTTCCCGAAGTGAAAAATTCTTCAAATGCATATCTGAATTTCCAATTACAAACGAAAATAACACACGCAAAAACAATTCAGAAAGGTCAAAACCACAGACAACAGAATATTTACGAACGATCCTTCCGCAGCTTTCATAGGAACCCTTGTATTTATCCTGAGTCAGACGATTGGAAAGCTGACAGAAATCTTCCATGGCATACTGCGAAACAGCCTGATCTGTTATCTCTCGATCAATGCGCCTGGTAATATATGCATAACTCTCATTCATTTGGATCAAAGCATGTGGAACTGTCCGGATTCCGCATAACTCTGCTAAACGCATCGCCAAATCCTCATATTCAGGCATAAAATCATAGTCCTCTGTCTGAGGCTTTAAGATATAACCGGTCGGATAATCAACAATTGTTAGTCTGGACATCCCTTCCGTAGATAAATGAAGTGACAATTTTTTTTGAACGCCCGGCACCGTCAATCCTTTATTAACCGTTTCATTCGTAAGAGTCACCAATCGTTCCCGCGTAAGATCCAGTGCCGGCAATTCCTCTGTATGAAAGAATGCTTTGACACACCTTTTATGCCATCTCCACTGTTTTTCCGATTCCGTAGCAGAATTTGGAATCTGTTTTCCACAGCACAGGCAGTTCATTCTATCATCACCTCGTTTCGAATACAGACATCTCCTATACAATCTTTGCACGCAAGCAAAAGCAGTCCAAAACGATCGTTTGCATTTATTTTCCAATTATGACTGACTGCATCAAGCAGCCAGCCCTCCGGAATCAATCCGTCAAAAAAGGGAAAAAGGATCGCGGCCTCATATGCATCATCCCGGAGCGGCAATGTAATACTTGCTGCAACAGCGTCGGGGCGCTGTAAATATTCCGATGTGTAAGAAAATGAGTAACCGTCTTCCGTTTCTTCAATGATACCCGCATAATGATCTTGAATATATACATACCCTTTTCGATATTCAGACATCTATTACAACTCCTTTCGATCTCCCGGCACAGCTTCCATGCCGAACATACTTAATGCCTGATTTACCTTATCCAAACGTACGGTTTCCTTGCCCTGCTCCAGTTCACGGACAAAACGCAGACCCAAACCGGACCGCATCGCAAATTCTTCCTGCGTCAAACCTATTTCTTTTCTCTTTTGTTTTATATATTCTCCAATTGTACTCATATTTTCATAATATACCCCTTCGGGTATAAAGTCAAGTGCATCATCCAAAAATAGCACTGAACGGGTATAATTTTTATATTTATTATTTATTTCATACCCTTTCAGGTATATTTAGAATAATAAAAACTTTTTTATTGTGAACTACCCATTGTCTAAAGCCAATGGGCTTCCTGCTTCATCGACCTCGTAACCTACTATCTCCACAGGCGTTAATTTGGGCAGTCCCTGCCCTATATATTTTTTATGCTATATGCCTTAATCCCTCTACCAGAATA
>JALEJB010000040.1 GCA_022768825.1 Lachnospiraceae bacterium | reverse complement strand
GAGCATCTGTTTGAACTGATCAATTCCATTGTAGATATGGTCAACAACCATTATCTGCCGGATCGTTATTCTGAGATCAAAGAACTTTTGCAGGAACTGGACGATTACGCAGAGCTGCATTTCGAAGGGGAAGAAGCCTATATGGAACAGATCCGGGATCCGGAGCTGATCATTCAGCGGACCCAGCATATGGCGTTTCGGAACAAGGTGCGTAGCTGGACTTTTAAGGATATCGACGAGTATGAAGATCAGGCACATCTCTTATCGGATATGTTGACGTATCTGGCGGAATGGCTGTATCAGCATATCATCGGAAGCGACACGATGATTGGGAAAATGCCTCCTCTGGAAGAGTGGATGATGAAGGAAAATGTCTGCGAGTTTTCCGAGGAATATCTGGTCGGCAATGAGTTGATCGACAACGAGCACCGGGAACTGTTCCGGTTGATCGGAAAAGCAAATGATCTGGTTCGCGCAGGCGTAGATGCTTCGCAATGTGACGAAATTATGGATATTCTGGGAGAACTGAAAGCGTATACGGAGTTTCATTTCAGAGATGAAGAGGAATACATGGAAAGCATCGCCTATGAAGGTCTGGAGGCACAGAAGCGGGCGCACAGAGCCTTTGAATATAAGCTGGGAGAGATTCAAAAGGAGGAGATCGAAAAGCAGCCGCAGGAATATATGCAGAGTCTGGTAGAATTTCTGCTTGGTTGGCTGATCAACCATATTTTGTACACAGATAAAAAGATACCTACGGTATAAAGGAAAGAGTTATGACATTTAAAGATTTGATCAATGAAGGAAAAAATCAATTTGTAAAAGAAACGATTTTATCCGATGAATTTATGGAAATACTGAAAAAGAATGTGGAACCGATGGACACATTGATGGCCTATTACAGATGTGCCATTATGGAGGTGGAGACAAAATTCAAGGTATTGAATGAGCAGTTTTCACTGGAATATGACAGAAATCCGATCGAAGGAATCAAGTCGAGGATCAAATCGGTGGAGAGTCTGGCAAAAAAAGTGCGGGATAAAAATATCCCGATGACTATACAGTCGATTGAAGAAAATATCACCGATATCGCAGGCGTCCGGGTGATCTGTGCATTTCCGGAGGATATTTATATGCTGGCTGACTGTCTGCTGCAGCAGGACGACATCACACTGATCCAGAAAAAGGACTACATTCAGAATCCGAAACCGGGCGGATATCGGTCGCTGCATCTGATCGTCTCCGTTCCGATCTTTCTCAAAAACGAGAAACGGAATATGAAGGTCGAGGTGCAGCTTCGGACAATTGCCATGGATTTCTGGGCAAGCCTGGAGCATAAGCTTCGCTATAAGAAAAAGATTCCGCCGCAGGCTGCAGACGAGCTGGCGGTAGAACTCAAAGACTGCGCGCTGCAAAGCGCAAAGCTGGACCAGCGGATGCAGGATATCCGAAACCGGCTGTCAGAGTTTGAATAAATGTCAGTGATTGATATTAATGAAGGGCAGCTTTTGCCTGCTTTTTATAATGTGACAATGTGGAGGAAACATCCTCATAATCCCGAAAAGGAGCATTCTCATTGGATAGAGATACAATGGTGACAGATACAAGCGGGAAATTTTCGATCACGCCGTGCCTGTTTGGGGCAGTGATATATCCGTTTTTCTGATCCGCTTCGTTGTACAACCGGTGAGACTGCTCCTCAAATTTTTTGCGAAGGGATTGGATGACTTCGGTAGGCGGATAGCCCTTGCATATCATCACAAAGTCATCACCGCCAATATGTCCGACAAAGTCGTCGTCACCGGCAAACTCCTTTAAAATATCCGAAAGGATCTGAATGACGACATCACCTTTTTCAAAACCGTAGACATCATTAAATGCTTTGAAATTATCCAGATCAAAGTAGTAAAAGGTATATGGGTCGCCGGACTGGATACAAAGCTTCATCTGTTGCTCAATGATCAGATTGCCCGGAAGACCCGTGAGCGGATTGGAACACTTCGCTACGTCTACATTGATCTCCATCGCTTTTTCCAACAGGTCTTTGACTGTTATGATACCAAGATATTGATTGTTTTCCGTTACCACAATAAAATCATACAGACTGTTCTGGTCACGCTGTAAAACCAGCTTTGTGACATTACTGATTGTAGTGCCGACATCTACACACAGGTAATCCGTGCAGGCAATCTCCTGAATGTTTTGCTTGGAGTAGAGAGAGAATCCATAGCGGCCGCTGAGTTTATTCAGAAATTTTTCTCTGGTCATGATTCCGCATACCTGATTATTTTCAATCACACAGATGCCGTTGATCGTGTCATTGCTTTTGAGGTAAGACAATACCTGTTCTACCTTACAGTCCGGTGCAACGGTCAGGGCGCTGCGGAGAATGTTGCGGATCTGATAGCGTTCGATTCCCTGATTGTGAATGCTTTGCCGATGGCGGCTATGACTTTCGATTTCGCTTCGGACCTGCGGATCACAGGATTGTAACTCGTTGGCGGGACGGGCCAGATAGTAACCCTGACCATACTGAACACCCAGATCGATCAGGACAGCCAGTTCTTTTTCGGTTTCGATTCCCTCTGCAATCAAAAGCGTGCCGCTTTGGTTGGAAAATTCCACCAGACCTTTGATGAGTGCGTATTTGGTTGGATTGTTATGGACATTGCGTACCAGTCCGATATCCAATTTGATATAATTGGGCGTCAGACTGCAGACCCGATTCAGACCGGAATAAGCGACACCCACATCATCAATTGCAATCTGGTAATTCTGCGCTTTATAGTGATTGATCGCCTTTAAAAAGCTTTCTTCATCTTCCACACGTTCCCGTTCCGTGACCTCAAAGGTGATCCGGTTGGTTTCAATGCCGTACCGGGTTGTGTATTCACGGGTAAAGCCCGCCTGAAATTTATTGTCATGCAGCACTCTCGGATTGACGTTGATAAACAGCTTGGCATTCAATTCATAAAATTTTTCCTGTTGCCGGTGAACTTCATGGAGAATGGCGCGTCGGCACACCTGCTCCAATTGCCAGATCTTGTCGGTTTGTTCGGCATAGCGGAACATTTCTTCTACATTATCAAATAATCCGGGTCTGCTGATGCGGCTTAAGCCTTCAAAACCAAGCACCGTTCCATCCTGTAAGGAGATGATCGGCTGGAAAACCGGAGTGATCAATCGTTCAGTGATAATTGTGTTTAAAGCTTCAGACGGTTCA
>JALEJB010000039.1 GCA_022768825.1 Lachnospiraceae bacterium | reverse complement strand
CTGGTTGAGTGTGAGTCTGGTGCAATGTCATGGATGGATGATGAGATTGAGATGCAGACAAAGGCGGGTGGTCTCGGCAAGATGTTCGGGCGTATGCTCACAGATGAGCATGCGTTCACCAATACATATGTGGCAAAGCGCCAAGGAGAGATCGCATTTTCGTCGAAATTTCCGGGATCGATCCGTGCAGTGGAGGTGACACCGGGGAATGGAATTGTTGTGCAGAAGGGTTCTTTCCTTGCGTCCTTTGGAGATATCACCAATGAGGTATTCATCCATGAGAAACTTGGCAGGGGATTTTTCGGTGGAGAAGGCTTCCTGATGCGAAGATTCAGTGGTACAGGAATGGTCTTCTTAGAGATTGACGGATCCGCGCATGAGTACGAGATTCCGGCGGGGGATTGTAAAATTATCGATACCGGGTATGTCGCAGCGATGTCAGAATCCTGCAGAATGGAGATTCGTAGGGTCAAGGGCGTTGCCAATGTCCTGTTTGGCGGTGAGGGGTTGTTTCACACTGTCGTGTATGGACCGGGAAAAGTCATCTTACAGAGTATGCCGATCGCATCTACTGCGATGCAGCTTTACCGCTACATGCCACACCCATCTTCCAATTAGAACTATTTTGTGATAAAAAAGGCCTTGTTGGGGACCCTTTGAGGAGTTCCCGCAAGGTCTTTTTTGAAGAAAACAAAAACGAAATCCTTCTTGAAACCGCATACATCAAGGCATATAATGAAAGCGAATCAGACGCTTGCCAGATCGATCGGTGTGCGCAATCTGATGAAGACATTTTCAAAAATAGGATAGATGTTTGTGATGAGGTGGAAATGATATTACAGAGAATCGGGGAAGACATCCGGAAAAATGGAATGGTGTTTGTGATCGTGGCAATTTTTTTGGTCAGCTGCAATTTTTTAGTTGGAACCGTTTGTCCGATCGCGTATTTTTTTGGAGTGCCTTGTCCGGGATGCGGAATGACGCGGGCGTCATTTGCCTTGCTTCGAGGGGATTTTCGTCTGGCAGCACAATATAATGCCACCATCTATCTGTGGGCACTATACGGAGTGCTTTGGCTGATCGATCGATATGTGATCGCAAAAAAGGGCAGACTTTCGATGGTGCTTTTGATCATTGTATGCCTGATTACGCTTGTATATTATGGTTATCGGATATATACAGGAACAATGGTAGATGTTGGAACACCGGGGAAAATAAACTTGTTATTTGCCGATTTCTGTTATAAGATGTAGAAGAGTAGTTATGAATGAAATCAGGTGTGCTGAGGAACCCTGAGGAAGGAGAAAAAACATGGATAACACAAATTTTAATCAACAGCCGGCGAACCAGCAGCCGGTAGCACCGCAGCCAACTTATGCATCACAGCCGACGATTCCGGCTGGGTATGAGCCAATCAGTATGTGGGGATATTTTGGATATGAGTTATTGTTCAGTATCCCATGTATCGGATTTATTTTTTTATGTGTATTTGCTTTTGGCGGAACGCAGAATGTGAATCTGAAGAACTTTGCCCGTTCCTACTTCTGTTTTCTCATCATCGCAGTTGTATTGCTGGTTGTGTTGCTTGTTTTGACAGGTGGAATTGCTGCAATCGCAAGTATGGATATGTAAGCATGAATTGTAAGTCAGGACATGACATCAGGATGAAAAAGTGTGTTACCGATGCGATTGGTAGCACATTTTTTGATATATAATAGAATGATACCAGTATCAAAGGTTATGCGTTTCATGCAGGGTAGGGTAGAAATAAGATGGCTGAAAAAAGAAATGTATTACGATATCTATTATGGCGCGGAGATCTGACATTTGAAGCAGACCCCATCAATCCGGTGGATGCGCTGATCTTTTCCATTCTCTCCTATGCGAATCTGGATTTTGTCAACCGGGAGCGTGATCCGGGCAGGAAGTATACGATCGCTATGCTGCCGGAGGAACTGAAGCGAACGGAACGGGAAGAAGGAAATTATGGGCCGAAGCAGTTTGCGGCTTCGGTGAAAAAACTGATTCAGATGGCAGCAGATTCTGA
>JALEJB010000030.1 GCA_022768825.1 Lachnospiraceae bacterium | reverse complement strand
CATAACACAGATATATAACAAATATAGTATGTGATCAGAACAAAACTCTTATCACAAAAGAAAAAAGCGGGTGATGGGAATCGAACCCACGTATCCAGCTTGGAAGGCTGGTGTTCTACCATTGAACTACACCCGCAAGGTGAAAACAAATCGGGGTGACAGGATTCGAACCTGCGACCTCCTGGTCCCAAACCAGGCGCTCTAGCCAAGCTGAGCCACACCCCGTTTTCCAACGTTTAGTTGTCTTTGATGTGTTCATCGTCACAACGCAAGTACGATTATATCTAGGCTTGGTCAAAAAGTCAACACTTTTTTACGATTTTTTTTCGAAAAGCGGAAAAATATCACTCTTCCAAATATTTTACTTCAAAATCCACATGCCCATTTTCATCGATTGTCAATATTCCATAGCTTGGCATATGATCAAACTGCCGTGGTCGGGAAATACTTCCCGGATTGGCGATCAGTATGCCGTCTTCCTCCGTGATATCTGGTCTGTGCGTATGCCCATACAATGCCACCTGACAGCCACAGCTCTTGGCATGATCGCACAAAATATCCGTCCGGATGGACACATAAAACTCATGTCCATGTGTCATAAAAACAGGGACACCCGCCAACGTGACGATCTTTTCGCTGGGATTGTCTGATGCCCAGTCGCAATTTCCTGCCACAAACTCGATTGGGACATCAAACAAATCCATTATGATTGGATCCCAGCCTTCGGTATCACCGAGATGCAACACGTATTCAAAATCTATTTCTGTCTCCAAAACTTTTTCCAGATTCCCATGAAACCCATGTGTATCACTGATAACTAGTATTTTCACAATTAAATCCTCTTCATAACCTCATCTCTGATCGCGCGCAGTGCTTTTCCTCTGTGACTGATCTCGTTTTTGGCTTCCGGCGATAATTCTGCGGTAGAGCAGCCATACTCGTCAACGTAAAAGATCGGATCATAGCCAAATCCGTTTTCTCCCGCAGGTTCCCAACCGATATATCCCTCGATCGTTCCCCTGGCGGTAATTGTCTCTCCATTCGGAAATACCGCTGCCATGGCACACACGAAACGGGCGGTTCTCTGCTCCTTTGGTACGCCCTCCAGACGGTCGATCAGATTCTGATTCTTGACATCATAGGAAGTATCCTCACCCATATATCTGGCCGAATAGATGCCCGGCTCTTTGTTCAGATAATCGATTTCCAGTCCCGAATCGTCCGCTACCACAATATCGTCAGGTGCTGCCGCAGCAACTGCCCGGGCTTTGATCCTCGCATTTTCTTCAAACGTCGTTCCATCTTCCACGATATCCAGTTCGATTCCCGCATCCTTCATGGATACGATCTCCAGCCCGGTATCTGCTAGAATCATACGAATCTCATTCATCTTTCCTTTGTTTCCGGTTGCAAAAATAATTCGACTCATTTAATAGCCCTCCTCCAGTGCCTGCATGATTCCCAGATAGATCGCTTCGGCACATTTTTTCTGATAGTTTTCGTTGGTCAGATTTGCCAGTTCTTTTTTATTGGTCATAAAGCCGACCTCTACAAGTGCTGCCGGCACTTCTGAAGTCCGTACGATATAGATATTGTTTCCCGGAATCAAGCCCCGGTTTTTGGTACCCAGTGTTTCCGTGATGTTCTTTAGCAAAATCTCTGCCAGATGCTTGGAGCTGTTGCCCGCTGCATCCTTTTTTTCATCATACAGAACACCGGTTCCATGGATACTCGCATCTTGTACAAATGAATTGCTATGTATGCTGACAAATAAGTTCGCATTTGACAGATTTGCCAGCCCGGATCGATCGGAAAAATCCGGATCGCTGTCATCCAGTCTCGTATAATAAACCCCAAGCTTCTCATCCTTTTTGCTGTCAAAGATCTTCTTGAGCTGCTGTACGATTGCCAGATCGATATCTTTTTCCTGTACTCCGTCTATGATTGCTCCCGGCATTCCGGCTCCATGTCCCGCATCAATTACAATGACCTTATCATACACTTCCTGCGGTGTCAAAAAATCGATAAACAGATATTTCTCTTCCCAATCCAGATCCAGCTCATAGACGCCGTCCATTTTCAGTTCGAGGATACCACCATCCTTCGATGTGATATAATCCAGACGTTCAATATGATCACTTTTTCCAATCATCGGATATCTTGCCAGATAATTTTCATCCGTACCCGGCAGCTTGAATTCGATCGTCTGCGTCACATAGTGATTGTCAATCGCAATCGTATCTTTTGATGCACCTTTCGGTATTTCCAGGCGCAGCTGCTGTTCAAATTCCAGCTCTGCCGCGGCTTTCTCCTGCTCGTCCTCAGGCAGCTGTGCCACAGATGACATCGCCTGTCTGGTGGAATAGTCCAAAAATTCCAAACCGGACAGCTTCGCCAGCATCTCCTGCCTCTGCTCGCGCTGCAATCGGATACTTTCCTGCTTGGCAATATAATTGTCCAGCCTGGCCTGTATTCCCGGCAGGTAATACAGGCTCGAGCATACGAAGACAGTGAACACGATCACAAATAACATTGTGCGATTTAATAAACTTTCTTCAAATTTATTGATTTGTTCCATAAGCTTTTAAACACAAGTTTCCTTCTGCTTGTTTCTCCACACTTTTCCATGAGGTACCGTTCATACTGATATAGCCTTCCCCATCGGTAATATCGACATTTTGTGTCAGATAATCTGCCACATATTCAATTGCCATCGGATATTTTTCATTCGGCGTATTGATATACATCACGATCGCAAACTGGTGACCCGTTTCCACTTCCACCGGCTGATCAAATTTGACGGTATAATAACCGGCATTTCCAAAGGTCTTTTCCGCCACCTTGATCCAGTTGCTGTTGTCCAGTGAACTGACATCCGAAAAATCTTTTACCACATATACGTCCACCGATGTATCTTTGCCAACCGCGTAAAATCCCGCTGCCTCGATTTTTTGCGGACGCGCTGCGTGGTAGACATTCGCTGCATAGATTGCCGGACGGCTAAATCCGGTTTTACCGACCCAGCCGCACAGATCGGACTGATAGATCGTATCATAATTATCTACATCCTCTACATCTGTGATAACCAGATTATGAATTCCGATGTTGGAATCATAATAGGATACGTAAAAGACACCATTGTCGCCAAAGTCTTCTCCCCAGCTATTCTGACAGATAAACGCGCCATCCTGCTCCGGCGGGGTCGAGAAATTGTCTTTGGAATAGGAGTCATCCCAACCGATAATGACAATGTCGTGATTTGGCTTTTCGCTTCCCTGGTAACAGTAGGCTTTCTTTTCGCTGTTATAATATTGGCTGCTTCCCCGTGAGGCGGCCAGTGTGGTATACAGAGACGATTGCACACCACCGTACTTAAAGATCGCCTCTTTGATCTTTTGCTGATCTCCGGCTTCCATCACCTGCATCTCCTGCACATGCTTCACCGCCTTCAGGCTTTCATCTGAGACACCGTCTCCGTACGGATCGTCCGATTCCGGTACGGGACCCTGCCATGCAGCCAGATAAGCCATCGACATCGTATAGTCGCCGCCATCGTTTTGTTTCACACCGAAGCTGTTGCAAAGCGACAGATGATCCTCGGCAAATTCATACTTTTCTTCCGGCAGCATCGTCGACTCCAATGCAGTCAGCGTCGCAAATGCCCAGCAGGTTCCGTAATTGCCCTGATTTTCCACCTTTGAAATGCGCTGTTGCTCCCTCAGGTCATAGCGGTACGGCAGAAAACTCGTATCTGCCTTTTCGTCCACACCTACGCCTTTATTTTCTTCCATATTCCATTCAAATTCATAATCCAACAGATAGGCGACATCCTCCATGGATACATAATACGTCTCCCCATCGCAGGTAAGCGGTGACCAAAGTCCTACCGGTTCCCCGTTCAACAGACATGTCTCGTTGCCCAGCTCATAACGCACTTCCAAATCCCGCTTTTGAATGACCAGAGTACGGTCATCATAGATATGGGCACTGCAATCCAGCGCATCCCGCAGCAGATCCACCGGGATCATCAATTGCAGACCATTGTCCATATACATCGGGATCTGCTCACTGGTATAGGTTCTGCTGCCGATATTTAATGTGATCACACCCTCATTGACACTGGCTGCGATCAACGGATTCCAGTCCTCTTCCCGCAGAGATGCGCCCCTGAAGCTTTCGATCTGCGCATTGTCACTGGCAAGAAGCCGGAATTTTGCAAGTGTAAGCACAAATAATACAATTGTCATAAATAGATAGCGCTTTGAGTATCTCATTGACTTTCTAACATACTCCTTTTACATCCGGTCATTTTCCACTCTTGGTCTCTTTGGTGGTTTCGGTCCTAAATACTGATAATAATAGGTCTTAAGCATTCCGTTATACAGCTTGCGGTTTTTATCCGCTTTTTTGCCGATATAACGCTGTGCATCCTCGTAGCTGGTGATCAGATACATCGACCAGGAATCCAGCCGCTGATATGCTTCCCCGATCTGTTTATAGAGTGCAGGCAAAGCCTCCTTCTCCTCTAATCGTTCGCCGTATGGCGGATTTGTGATCAGAAAACCGTATTTCTTCGGATGATTCAATTCTGCCACCGGTCTGCGCTGAAAATGGATCAGCTTTTCGACGCCGGCGCGCTTTGCATTGGCTCTGGCGATGGCAATGACCTCTTCATCCGCATCATATCCCTGAATCTGTGTCTCCACCGACAGATTCACCAGATCATCCGCTTCCTCACATGCTTCATACCAGATTTTTCGATGGATGAGGTTGTCCCATTCCTGAGAAAGAAACTCCCGGTTTCTCCCCGGCGCGATATTCGCTGCCATCATCGCTGCCTCAATGGGAAAAGTTCCGCTTCCGCAAAACGGATCGACTAAGATGCGGTCTCCTTTCCACGGGGTCAGCATAATGAGCGATGCTGCCAGTGTCTCTGAAAGAGGCGCTGCTCCCGCCATCGTGCGATAACCTCTCTTGTGCAATGACTCTCCGGTCGTATCGATCGCAACCGTCACTTCATCCTTCAGCAAAAAAACGCGGAGCGGATAGTCTGCGCCATCCTCAGAGAACCATTCCACATGATACTTTTGTTTCATGCGCTCCACCACTGCTTTTTTGACGATCGACTGGATATCCGACGAAGAAAAAAGCTTGCTTTTGATTGACGAAGCTTTTTTTACCCAGAATTTTCCGTCTTGCGGGAGATAGTCTTCCCACGGAAGCGCTTTCGTCCCTTCAAACAATTCGTCAAACGTCGTTGCACGGAATCTGCCGACCTGAATCAGCACACGTTCTGCCGTACGCAAAAACAGATTCGCACGGCAGATTGCTTCCTCGTCCCCGGTAAAGGTCACTCTTCCGTCCTCTACCAATGTAATCTCATATCCTAAATCGTAGATCTCTTTTTTTAACACTGCCTCCAATCCAAAATGACATGGAGCGATCAATTCATATATCTTCAAATTTTTTCCCTTTCATCCGATTGTCTTCTACCAAATATCATAGTCCATTGTAGAAGTGCATGTCAAATGGATTTTCAGCCCATTCGCCCAATTCCTCCGATCAACGATCCGACGTAAAATCCCTTGTTCGCCAATCGTCTGGCAGCCAGAATACTTTCATTGCCTTTTGCGCAATACACAAGCATGGGCTGGTCGGTGGAAAACCGGTTGCTCCACTCCTCGAGATGTTCATACGGCGCATGGATCGCTCCTTTTAAATGATAGGTTTCAAAGTCTTCTTTGTCTCTCAGATCAAGCAGGATCACGCCCGGCTTTTTCATCGCAAGTTGAAACTCGAACGGTGATAATAATCGATATCGCATGTTCTACCTCTGACAAGCCTTTATTTAGAAACAAAAGACAGACCAGTGAATACTGATCTGCCTTTCTATCATACGATATTCTATTCAGAAAAACGAAAAATGTCACTGCAAAGCAAAATTTTTCATGTGCCAGGATTGCTCTTAGTAACAGTCTGTCGCATCAGTGGCATCCTTTGTGCTGTCAGAAGCTTTATTTGATGCCTTGTTGTTTGCTTTGTTTGACGACTTATTGGTCGTCTTGTTGCTTGACTGGTTCTGTGCATTTGTAGAGTTTGCATCTGATGCGTTGGTTGTGTTGGTTGCGTTTGACGCATTCATATAAGAATTTCTTGCCATGATAATAGCCTCCTAAAATTTTTATTCGACGAAAATTTGCATTTCATCTTGAGGTTATTATCTGAACATCCGCAAAAAATATTCTTACAAATTTTGTAATTTTTCAGAGCGAAGGAATTTTCATAAAATATCGAAATCATGCTTGCATATATAACAATATTTTTGAAAATTACTTGCTATACTTTTCCATCTGTTCCTTGATCAATGCCGCGTCATCAAAATAATTGATCTTCATGGACGCGCGAACATCCCGAAGTGTCTGTGCCGCAACCTGCTGTGCTTCCTCAGACCCTTTTTTCAGAATCTCATAGACAGCCGGAATATTCTTTTCCCATTCCTGTCTGCGGGCACGGATCGGTGCCAGTTCAGCCTGAAGCACATTGTTTAAGAATTTCTTGACCTTGACATCGCCCAGACCACCGCGCTTGTAATGCTCCTCCAGCTCTTCAATGCCTGCGTATTCCGGAAGGAACTCTTCAAAATGCTCCGGTTTTGAAAATGCCTCCAGATAAATAAATACCGGATTGCCCTCTACCTGTCCCGGATCGGACACCTTCAGATGGTTCGGATCGGTGAACATAGACATGACTTTTGTCTTAACCTCTTCCTCTGTATCCGATAAATAGATACAGTTGTTTAAGGATTTACTCATCTTTGCCTTGCCGTCTGTACCCGGCAGACGAAGACAGGCTTTGTTGTCCGGAAGCATGATATCCGGCATCGTCAAAGTCTCGCCGTAAACGGTGTTGAACTTGTGTACAATCTCACGGCACTGCTCGATCATCGGCATCTGGTCCTCGCCCACAGGAACGGTCGTCGCCTGGAAGGCTGTGATGTCTGCTGCCTGACTGATCGGATAGGTAAAAAATCCCACCGGAATACTGGTCTCAAAATTGCGCATCTGGATCTCAGATTTGACAGTCGGGTTTCGCTGCAGTCTGGATACCGTCACAAGATTCATATAATAGAACGACAATTCGGTCAGCTCCGGCACCATCGACTGGATAAAGATCGTTGATTTCGCAGGATCAAGACCACAGGACAGATAATCCAGTGCTACTTCGACGATATTCTGACGTACCTTTTCCGGATTATCCGCATTGTCGGTCAGAGCCTGTGCATCTGCAATCATAATATAAATCTTTTCATATTCTCCGGAGTTTTGCAGCTCCACTCGTCTGCGAAGTGAGCCTACATAGTGTCCTACATGGAGTCTTCCGGTCGGGCGGTCTCCGGTCAAAATTATTTTTCCCATAATATAATTTCCTTTTCTGTCTTTTTTTATTTCATATTTTCTTATTCGCTCAGGGTATGCCATGCCCTGACTATCTCCATAATTTTACCACTGCACTGTTTCAAAGTCAATGAGCCCAAATATGCAACAAAGGGATTGTTTTTCCCTTCGAAAATCAGTAGAATGGAATCAGAAATAAAAGATCATTCAAATGTTTCAGAAAGGACTCACACAAATGAAAAAATTTTTAAAAGAATTTCGTGATTTTGCCCTGCGCGGCAATGTCATGGACATGGCAGTCGGTGTCATCATCGGTGGTGCTTTTTCCGGCATCGTCACATCGCTGACCGACAACTTTATCAATCCGATCTTAAACCTGGTCACCGGACATACGGTTTATACATTGTCGGATGTAGCGGGCTTCGCATCCAGCTTTATCAGTGCGGTCGTAAACTTTCTCATTATGGCGTTTATCCTGTTTTGTCTCATGCGTGCCGTCAACAAAGCCATGTCGTTGGGCAAGAAAAAAGAAGCACCGGCGGAACCGACAACCAAGACCTGCCCCTACTGCCTGAGCGAAATTCCGATCAAAGCAACCAAATGTGCCCACTGCACTTCTGATGTCGAATAAATATATCAGATTTCCCGGAAAAGAAAACGGGCACGATCTTCACAAAACAATCGGAGGCATAAAACCATGAAGACTTTTGTAATCGGCTGCGGCCGCTTTGGAACCTTTATCGCCTGGTACTTAGACCGAATCGGTCATCAGGTCAGCTTATACGGAAGAGAAACTTCCAAAAACATGATTGCACTGATGGAAAAACACGGCAATGACTATGTGGATTTCAGCGACACCTTAAAGCTGACCACCAATCTTGACGAAATTGTCGATGCCGAGACGATCGTCATCTCCATCAATGCGCAAAATGTCCAGTCGCTGTGCGACACCCTAAAGCCTTATGATTTAAAATACAAAACCTTTGTTTTGTGCATGAAGGGAATTGAAATCGCAACCGGCAGGCGCCTTTCCCAGATCATCGAAGAAAATATGGACGCATCCAACCGCGTCGCTGTCTGGGTCGGTCCCGGACATGTGGAGGAGTTTTACCGCGAAATACCCAACTGCATGGTCATCGACAGTGACAGCACACAGGTCAAGCAGCGGCTCATCGACGAATTATCCAGCGACCTCATCCGTTTCTATTATGGCTGTGACCTGGTCGGAAGCGAGATCGGTGCCGCCGCCAAAAATGTCATCGGTATCGCGGCCGGTATGCTGGATGGCTTCGACCGTTCTTCGTTAAAAGGACCTTTGATGGCACGCGCGCCGCGGGAAATCGGTCATCTCATCAAAGCGATGGGCGGCAATGAGCTGAGTGCTTACGGACTGTGTCATCTGGGGGATTACGAGGCGACTTTGTTTTCTCCGCACAGCCATAATCGTATGTACGGCGAAAGCGTCATCAAAAAAACCTCCTACGATAAACTCGCAGAAGGTTATTATACGGTCAAGGCTTTAGTGCAGCTCGGTGAAAAATATCATGTAGAGCTGCCGATCTGTGAAACCGTCTATCATGTATTATACGAAAATCAGGACCCTGTGTGTGCGCTGAACGATCTCTTGTCGCGCAGTCAGAAGGGTGAATTCTTATAATACGATCGGATTCAGTAAGGAGCCAGATCATTTGGCTCCTTATTTAATGATAATGCTTGCGCATGCAAGATCTTCACCCAGCCGATAGACTTTGCCCGATTGGATGCCTACAACCGTCGGGCGGAGGATATAGTGCGGAATATTCTCAACGACTTTCGCCTTTTCCCCATTACTCAATTCTACGATCGATCCCACCGGATACAGGATCATACTTTCCAAAAATGCTTTCATAATTTCAAAATCCAGCTCACCGGTCATGGACATGATGATCTCAACCGCTTCACGCTGTGAAAAAGCAGCCTTATAGGGGCGCTCTGTGATCAGTGCGTCATAGATATCCGCCACCGCAAGCACCTTGGCATACGGATTGATCTTGTCCGCCGGTACACGAAGCGGATATCCCTCTCCATTGATCTTTTCATGGTGCTGCAGCACACCGTATTTGACATTGTCCGATATCTCCGGACGGTTCTGGATGATCCGATATCCCAGCACCGCATGCTGCTTCATCACCTCGAACTCCTCATCCGTAAGTCTCGCCGGTTTATTGAGTATCTCAAGTGGAATCTTCATCTTTCCCACATCGTGAAGCAATCCTGACATTCCGATTTCATGGATTTCCTGTTTTGACAGTCCCATACGCTTTGCCACGATCATTGCAATCGTTGCCACATCCACGCTGTGCTTAAATGTATATTCGTCACTGGTTTTCAGAGCGCTGATATCCAGTGCCATGGCATCATTTTGTTCAATCGCGTCCATCAGATCCGTGGCGATCACATCTGACGCACCTGCCAATTCTCCCGAATCCAATTGTTGTAAACCGTCTGGATCCCCTCGGCAACCCGCTTTCGGACACTGTCCGACAGGTTTACCTTTGCCCGATCCTCTTTGTGCAGGCGCTCAATATTTTTCTGTGCTGCCGGTGAGATCTCGACTTCGCCTGTGTCATCCTCACCCTCCTGAATATACACATCCATGATTCCCATTTTGATCATGGAATCGATCATATACCGGTCAAGCTCAGCTCCCCTCGCCACCAACACACGTCCGATACGGTCTACCACCGGATGGTCCACCTTCATACCCGGCTGCAATTGTCTGGTTCTCATATATTTTCTGCGGATCATAAAAAACCCCCGTTGTCTTTTCTTCTAATCCTCTACATAGGAAAAGGTTGCCAGTCTCTGCTGGATCTCCTCGTCCATATCCTTGGTCAGTACAAGCTTACAGCTTTCGATTTCCAGCCCACTGATACCAAAATAAAACTTCAGATAGCTGGTATGGCGCGTGATCTCTCCCGGCAGATCCAACACATAATCCTTCCACTGCTTCTGCGCACCATTCAACGTAATCATACCGGCCAGTGTCTGATCCCGAAATACGGATACCGGAATCTGTGCCAGTTCAAACGACGACTCCGTTGCCCGCGCGCGAAGGACGATCTGATACGTACCGCGAATCGCAACTGTGGCGGCAAAGGTCACCGAGCTTCCCTGACTTGTATCAAACTGTGAACCGTCAATTACAAGCTCTGTTCCCGTCGTCTCCACATTGATAATCGGTCCGGTCTGTGTGTTTTCTTCCTTCGCAAGCTGCGCCAGCTTCGCATCCATCGGTGTCAGCCGGTTCTCCTGACGCACATACGCCAGACTGCTCAGCAAAAATCCACAGATATTGATCGCAGCCCGCTGAAGCTCTCCTCTGGTTACTTTTCCTGACCGAACCTCCTCTTCGAGGTTGTCATCATTGCCATTGCATTTGGCATCTCCGGTCACCATATATAGATCGTTTTGGGCACGAACCATCGCACCCACCTGTTTGATATCTGCCGCGCCGCCTTCCTCGTTGATGGTCGCCCACCAGTCTGTCATCACGATTCCGGTATAACCCCAGTCTTCACGTAAAACGGTTGTATTCAAATCATAATTTCCCGCGGTCCAGATACCGTTGACCGGCGCGTAGGTCGTCATGATGGAGCGGGCCTGTCCTTCTTTGACCGCAATCTCAAAGCCTCGCAGATAAATCTCGCGAAGCGCTCTCTGAGACACGATACTGTTGGTCTGGTGACGCTTATACTCCTGATTGTTTCCGGCGAAATGCTTGATCGTTCCGGTCACACCGTAGCGGTGCATGGCACGAAGCTGTGCGGCAGCGAGACGTCCGGTCAGATACGGGTCCTCGGAAAAATATTCAAAATTTCTTCCGTTTAACGGATTTCTGTGGATATTGATTCCCGGTCCAAGCAGTGTGTCGATCCTGTTTTTGCGAAGCTCGATTCCTTCATATTCGTACAACTCTTCCGAGAGAGCCTCATTGAAGGTACATGCCAGGCAGGTTCCGTTTGGCATGGCAAAAGCAAGCAATCCACAGTCCATACGGATGCCGCTTGGTCCATCCGCACAGCAGGCTGCCGGAAGTCCGTAATGTATCAGTTCCTCACACAAACCGCCAAAGGCTGCTGCCGTTCCTGCGGTTACCTTTGGGGAACACATTCCCTCTCCCCGGACGAGCCAGATCAACTCCTCGTCGGACAGCTGGGCAACAAACTCCTCCATGGTTGCCTTTCCCGACTCTACATCCGACAGGCGGATTCCCCGATCACCGGTTGGTACGCTTTCCTGCGGCAAATGCTCTTTCCTGCGCTCCTTCGGGTCTACGGTACGAAGCTGTACCGGCACACTCGACCTCTCGTAGGTTCCGTCTGCTTTTTTTGCACCCGGTTTTAAAGCATCAAAAGCAATCACAGGAGCCAGTGCTTCCTGTAATTGCTCGACCACCGTCGTCTCCGGCATTACAAAGGAACCGATTTCTTTTGCAGCATTCACATCCGAACCCACATAGAATCGATATTCTCCTGCTTCCAATACAAAGCAGTCCTTGTGTCCCGTCACACCGGACTCATCATAGGACGCATAATCTTTTTGCCTGATGGCGAAGGTCAGGGTCTCTTTCTCACCGGGCTGCAATTCCCCTGTTTTTCCAAAGCCCACCAGTATGCGGCTTGGTTTGCCAAGCAATCCCTGCGGAGCCTCTGCAAATACAAGCACGATCTTCTTTCCCGCATGAGTTCCGGTGTTGGTAACCATTGCGGTCACTTCCTGCTCCGACACCATCTGCGCATCGATGGAAAAGCTTGTATAGCTCAGTCCATATCCAAAAGGATACATCACTTTTTCCGGCGCAAAGGTCGAAAAATAGCGGTACCCCACATAAATATCTTCGGCGTAGAAATTCTGATCCGGATCTCCGTAATTGGCAGTAGACGCATAATCTGCAATGTCATATGCGATTGTATCAGCTAACCCTCCACTTGGAGACACGGAACCGTCCAACAGATCGAGCACACCGTTGCCTCCTTCCTGTCCGCCCTGCCAGATATACATGACAGTGTTTGGATTGTAGGTCTGTACCCATTTCATGTCGATAATATTTCCGACATTTAATAAAACCACTGTTTTTTCAAAGGCCTGACACACATGTGCCAGCATCTCTTCTTCCTGTGCTGTCAGAAGATAGCTTCCTGCCTCCGCTTTATTATCCTTATCCTCACCGGCAGTTCTTCCGATTAAGATAACTGCCACCTCAGACTCCGTCGCAAGCTGCGCAGCAAACTCCGCAGTGATCGGCATCTCCTCCTGATACCATGGCTCCTGCGCCCAGCCCTGACCCTGGTCATATGGATGGGTCTGCAGCCACTCCTCATAGGTCTGTAAAAGCTTCTGATTCAGTTCAAACGCTCCCGACTGCTCGATTGCTTCCTTTACACCGGTCACATATGCCGTGTTTACCATACCGCCCGAACCGGTTCCACTCTTGTAATAATGGAACTGACTTCTTCCGAACAAAGCGACTTTACAGCCCCTTTTGAGCGGCAAAACCCCTGCATCATTTTTTAATAATACACAGCCTTCCGCCACAGCGGTTCTGGCAGCCTGTTTATAACCATTACTATAGTTTTCGATTTTTTTCTCCATCCCGTTTTCTCCTATCATGGTGTCAGACACCGCGAACTCTATATAGTCAACTACAAGTATTATACTTTCCTACATTCTGCCTTGCAAGTGTTTTCATTCGAAATAGGTGGCAAAAAAGGTATCCTCACCCTGTGAATATAACAATCCCATGATATATCTTACTCCGATTGTGCTTTCCCTCGTCAAGCTCGGACGCACAAAAGTCGTAAGATATACCATGGGATTTTCTTTTCACAGGTTTTGACACCTTTTACATTTCACGTATTTCATAGCTTTGATTCAAAAAATCTACGGTCAGTTCAGCCCCATACGTATCCTTTTGCCATATGATTCGAAGCACAGCATCTTTCTCCTCGATGCTGATTTTTGCTCCTTCATCAAATGCTCTGCAAGTATTTCTGAATCGAATCATCTCGATCTGTTTTTTGACCACTTCTTTCCGGCATGCTTCTTCCACCTGTTCCACAGTCAGATTCGTTCTGTTAATTTCTTTGTGCCCTGCCTCCCCTGCTTTTCTTACCGCTTCACAGTCATTTTTTCCTGCAAAAAGATCCAGATACCAGATCTGAGGTTTTCCCGGCATAAATAATTGAATTGCTCTCGCCATCAGAAGTTTCTGCTCTGACTCTCCAAGCGCACTAAAATAGGTTGCATTTACCTGATAATAAATATTTTTCTGTCCGTGGAGATTTTTGACAAGACCGCCTCGGTCAACAATTAATTCAATCAGATTCTGAATATCCCCTTCCGGCAAAATTCCTTTTAAATCCAGAAGCGGTATTCCATCATGACAACCAAGCATGTTCACAACGCGGATGTTGTTTTCCACCAGTTCTCGCGCCCATGCGGCAAGATACGTGCTCCGTTTGTTCTCAATTGCATCAATCACAAGCCCCGGAAGAAAGAAATCATAAGTCATATACCCCTTATCAGAAATCTTTTTATAAATCTGTTCCTCATAAGAGGCATGAATTTCAGGTAGTAACGTAAGATGATACGGATCGGCAAGCTCCTGAATCTGACTTAACAGCTGCCAGGTTCCCGGTTCATTCAGGAAATTTTTTTGTCCGGGTGCTTTCGGCGCATACGCAAACGCATCCAGCCTCACAATTTCTGCACCATAGGACGCAATTTTTCGCAGTGTCTCTTTATAAAATTCCCAAACCTTTGGCGATCTGATATTTAAATCCATCTGACCCAGATAACGAGGATAATGCTCTTCCTGATAAAAGGTATTCCAATAAGGAACCTTTTTTCCATCCGGAAATTGTACCATAAGAATCGGAAGCCCCGGTTTGCGAAAGAACATGTTTTCCAGATATTTTTGTTCCGGCTGTATATAACCGTCTTCGGTCATAGAGCCGTAACCGTTCCAGAAATCATTCCAGTTAATAAAAAAATCTCTGTACTCCGATTGCTCACCATGCAAAACGAGATCCGTAAACTGCGGGGACTGTGCCGATGCATGATTTAATATAAAGTCAAGCTTCAGGTCAATTCCCAAACGATTCAGTTCTTCCAAATCACTTCTGTCTGCCAGCGTCTCTTCAAGCTCATAATCAATTACAGAAAATCCCCGATCCAGATCCGAATGATAGATGCTCGGTAAAATATAAAAAGAACTGAATGTATCTCGCAAAGCTTCTTTCGAAAGAATTGATACAAGATCCGATAACTTTGTGCCCATACTGTCCGGATAAGCATTTAACATGGGTTTATTGTTCATAGATTCCACCATCCCTGCCTATTACAATTTTTGCATTTTTTGCTTGTTCTACCAACTTTTTCTGCTCAATTTCAAGAACCACACGGATCAACTCACTCGCCGCATTTTCATCTCTGTTTCGCCGGATTCTTTTCTGCTTTGTTTCTTCCGGTGTACTGTCAATATAAATGGGCAGATCTACTCCGGATAAAAACTCGCTTCCACCATGGGTCCACTCCAGAAGCAACACCTGAATAGCAGAAAAATCCGTTTCTTCATAGCTGATTTCGTCATCCTCTCGTCCCATTCTCTTTAAGGAAATGCACGACTTTCCTGAGTGAAATTCTTCAATCACCTGATTCACTTCAGCATAATCAATCTCCTCCGATGTCCCCAGATAACGATCCAGCCCCTCAACTCCATATTCCTGATATATTCTCATTCTTTCTTCGTCATTACGTTTCGGAATACGTTTCGGATAATTGTCTCCGCTGAGCACATAGCAGCCAATTCCATCATTGGCAAAATATTGGCTCACAATGCCGGACAAAGTTGTTTTTCCGCTTCCGGATCCGCCATAGATACTGATTACCACTTTGGTATTCTTCCCATCAAGCTTGTTTTTTATGGTATCGTACAGATTTTTCGCTAAATCCATTTCTGTCAGCACATACTGATATGCCTCATATTCTTTTTTCGGGAAATCAAGCGGTATCCCGACTTCCATTAGCGCCGCACCACTGTATATCTTTCCTGTAAAAGAGTCAATATAGGAAGCCTCTTTTTTCAATCCTTTCAGTCTGATATAAGTAACCGGCATATTGGCCTCTATATCCAGTCTGACTACATTCACAAGTACCTGCTTTTGATCCTCTGACAAAAACATCCAAGCAGAACACGTATCTTCAAACGGATTTGAAAGCCGGTAATACGCTCCCTGGCAGATCAGCTTCTCATACTTTTTGTATGTCCGGATCTGCTCCCGGATCATCTCCTTTTCCTCATCACTCAAAAGTGCCGGATTCATTTCATATCCAAAAGTTCCGGCCATCGCCGTGATCCCTCTTGTGTTCAGATCTGTGACTCTTCCGGTCTGGTGATTCGGAACCGCTGATACATGAGAGCCAACCACAGAAATCGGATAAAAGAACGAGGACCCATACTGGATCTTGGTTCTGTTTATTGCATCTGTATTATCACTGCACCAGATCTGTGGGGTGTAATACATCATTCCAGCGTCAAATCTTCCACCTCCGCCACTGCAGCCTTCAATCAATAAATTTGGATATTTTGATACGAGTTTTTCAAGGAACTCATACACACCAAGTACATAATCATAAGTCACATTCCCCGCATAGACATCTGTCATGCTTCGGTTCATATCCCACTTCACATATTCAATGTTTCCCTGATCAAGCACTTCACTTATCTGCTGAAACACAGCATCTCTGACTTCTTTTTTGGAAAAGTCAAGAAGCAGCTGATTCCGCGACCGGATCGGATCTCTGTGGGCAATTTTGATTGCCCATTCCGGATGCTGTCTATATAAATCACTATCCTCATTGACCATCTCCGGCTCAATCCAGATCCCGAATTTCACACCCAGACGGTTGATCTTTTCAATCAGCTCCGCTAACGAACAGCCAAGCTTCTCCTCGTTTACATACCAGTCTCCCAGAGAAGAATTATCATCGTCACGTTTGCCAAACCAGCCATCATCCATGACAACCATATCGATTCCAAGATCCGCTGCCTCTTTTGCAAGATTCACAATGGTATCCCCGTCAAAATTGAAATATGCCGCTTCCCAGCTATTGATCAGTACCGGTCTTTGCGCATTTACATACCTTCCTCTGCATACATGTTTGCGGATACAATCATGATAGTTCTGTGATAACTTTGCAAAGCCCTGCGAAGAATACGAAAGAATCACTTCCGGCACGACAAATTCTTCCTTTGCATCCAGTGGATACGAAAAGAGCTCATCATTCAATCCCATCAACAATCTCGTCTGATTGATCTGATCTTTTTCCACCTCGCACAAGAAGTTCCCGCTGTATACGAACAGCATTCCATAACAGCTTCCAAAGTCCTCTGTTGTATGTGTGTCTGCCAAAATAACAGACGGATTGTACTGATGGCTGGAAGTTCCTCTCCGGCTGCCGAAAGCAATCGTTCCATGTCCGACATGCATACGCTCCACATTTCTCTCCATTGCATGTTTTCCATAAAATTTGACAAGATCAAAATCTCCGGAAAGAAAATCCAAACAAGCAGCTGCCGCTTTCTGAATCGTAACCTTCTCTTCACCTGCATTTCGGATAATGGCACTTCTTGTGATGATATCTTTCTCTGGCAAAACACCATATAAAAGACTTACTTCGATCTTGCTCACACTGTCTTTTAAAACGATTTCCAATGTATCTGCTTCCTCATCGCCTGCCCATACCGCCGGCAGTCCATTCAACTGATATTTTCCCTTTTTTATCTGAAAATGAGAAAACAAGAGATTACAGCTGTGGGAGCCGTCACTGTTTTCAATATCCAACGCATAGTTTCTGAAATCACCGGTGCCAAGCGTCGGAAATTCCTGTGGGAGTGTATCCAGAGAATAAGTTCTGTCATCACCTGCTACGTACGGATTTCCCGAAAATCCTCTGTCCGCACACAGCAATCCATAATCCATTAGTCCGTTATTTTTAGCCCCGTAATATAAATGCAGCAGATATCCATATTGATCCACCATCATTTGATAGGTCGTATTCTTTGTATGCAGACTAAATATTTTTTTGTTTGGATGATATACAATTGACATACCCTTTCACCATTAACCTTTCACTGCTCCATTTGCAACACCATCCAGGATCTGTTTCTGACAAATAATGTAGAAAATCAGAATCGGAATCAACGCGAGGATGTATGACGCAAACGCCAGATTATAATTTGTTCCAAACTGCGTCTGGAAATTCAACTGTGCCAGTGGCAGCGTATTTTGTCCTGTTCCCGACATGATCACAAGCGGTGTCATCACATCATTCCATGTGCCAAGTGCTGTGAGAATCGCTACCGTCGCATGCATTGGCATCAACATCGGAAAAATAATTTTCCAAAATGTTTTCCAGCTGCTGGCCCCGTCAATATCGGCAGCTTCCTCTAATGCCACAGGAATATTCTTCATATAGCCTGCATACAGCAATACATTCATCGGCATATAAAAGACCAGATACAGCAGGATCACTCCAGCTCGATTTCCCAAGCCCATCTGCGCAGTCTGCTTTACCAGAGGCATCATCAGAATGGAAAACGGAACAAACATACCACTGACAATATACAGATATGCAAATCGGAAACTCTTTTTCTTAGCCATTCCTCTTGCAATGACGTATCCTGCAATCGAATGGATCAGAATTGCCAATACAATTGTAATCACCGTAATCAAAATACTATTGCCCAAAGAATGCCAGAAATCTGTCACTTCCATTGCCTGTCTGAAATTATCAAAGCTCCATTTTGCAGGAAATGCCAATGCGCCTGCCACATCATTGGTCATTTCACTTGGCTGCTTAAAAGCAATTATAATGGCCATATAAAGCGGAAAAAATACAGTAACCGTTCCCAGCATCAGTATGATTGTCAAAATCCAATTTGTTTTTTTTGCTTTTTTTCCTTTTCTCTTCATTTTCATTATAACTGTTCCTCCTTCTTATTCATGACGGTCATTTGAAATACAGAAATTGCAACAATCACCAAAAAGAAGATCACTGCGTTTGCGCTCTGAAAACCGAACTGTCCTCCATCCATACCGTTTTTGTAAATCAGGTATGAAATTGACTCTGTACTCTGTGCAGGACCTCCCTTTGTCAATGACATGATCTGATCAAATACCATCAAAAAGTTCTTTGTGCTCAGTACCAGATTGATCGTCACAAACGGCATTACAAGCGGGAACGTCACTTTCCAGAATTCTTTCCATTTGCTTGCCCCATCCAGCATGCTTGCCTCATATACCTCTTTCGGAACGGTCTGAAGACCTGAAATATAGATAATCGTATTCATGGCAACCGCCTGCCACACACCTACGATCAAAACGCCGATCCATGCATTTTTTTCACTTGCGAGAATACTGTTCTGCAGAAAACCAATGTGAAACGTATTGCCCACAACCGGAAGAATATATGTAAAAATAAAACTAAAGATATAACCAATAACCAGTCCGCCCAGTATATTTGGCACAAAATAGATTCCTCTCAATGCACTCTTAAAACGAATACGGCTGTTCAACCCCAGTGCCATAATTAAGCTGAACACATTGACCAAAATGGTTCCTGCCAAGGCATATTTAAATGTAAACAAATAGCTTTTTCCCACTCTGGCATCCGTAAAGAGATCCAAATAATTTCTAAATCCCACATAGTCATAGCTTCCATATCCCCGATAATTCGTGAAACTGTAAATCACTCCCTTGATCATCGGCAACGTATTAAAAGCAAAGAACAAAATCAATACCGGTATGAGTACTGCCAAGAATGTCTTGTCCCGGTTTGTCATTTTCTTTTTCATTGAACATCCCCCTCTTTCTGCTGATACTGTTGTACTTTTCTGATCAAATCTCTGTTATATCGTTTCCATTCCTTATCAAACCGTGCTAAAAATGTATCTACCGCATTCTCGCTGTCATCCAGCAAATAGGTCTGTATCATGGCATCCACACTCATTTCACTCGGATAATGATGATCCTGATAATCTGCCATTCTGTCATTTTCGATATAAGTTCTCATTCCCTGTAATTCTGCAGGAATTTCAAAATCACCCTCTTTACAGGTCAATCCCCCCTGATGATCAAGATAAATCTGTATCGTTTCATCTTCATACAAAAAGCGAAGTACTTCATATACTGCTTCTTTATTTTTACAATCTTTCATTACACAAAATTGCAGATCGATACCGGAATTCAGTACATTATCCGCTTCTTTTTCATTTGCCGGAAAAGTAAATGAATCAATATTCATGTCCGGATTTACAGATTTGATCTGAGGAATCGCATAGCTTCCAATCGGGTACATTGCCGACTGCCCTCTTGCAAAAGCGGTACAGGCATCATTGTATCCATATGCATACGGATTCAATTCTGCGTAATCAAGCAAAACCCGTATTTTTTCTGCTGTTTCGCGATAGGTTTCCGTAAAAGTAGTAGTTCCCATATTTACCTGATTACAGGTATCCGATTCCGTCAGACCGACTGCCAATGCATTCCATGGTGCCAGACAGGTCCATGTATCTTTATATCCTAAATAGATTGGCTGAACACCTGCTGCACTGATCGTGTCGCACAATGCAATAAACTCATCCCATGTCTCCGGGATCTCCCAGCCGTGTTCGTCAAACAGATCCTTGTTATAAAGAATTCCCGCTGCATTCGCAGCATATGGCAATGCATAGATTCCTTCCTTCGGAACAAATTCCAGTTCCTTATCCATATCCAGATAGGACTGCTTCACCATCCCGGTTTCCTCCAAATCTGAAATATCCATAAACAGATCCGCATCAAGAAAATTGGAGTAATTCACATCACCACCGATCCCTACGATGTCCGGATAATCCTCTCTGATAAATCTTGTTTTCAAAATTGTCATCGCCTCATTTGGTGAATCAATCGTCAGATGAATATCCTCATGCGTAGCATTGAACCGCTCGGCGATCTGATCAAATGCTGCCACAGCTTCCGGTTTGTATGAAACCAGTTCTACCTCTACCTTGTCATCTGTCTCGTTCTGTGCACAGCCGGTACAGCCTGCCAGTGCCATCGCAATTCCTGCTGTTGCAAGCATTCCTCTTGCAATCTTTCTTTTTGGCATATTTGCTCTCCTTTCAAATGTTTTTTCGTTTTGTTTTTTGATAATTGAATTATAACATGCCAATATGCCACCTATAAATATCGGTATTTTTCATTTTTTATTCCAAAATGCTAGGTTTCGTGTTATAATCGTAATTGATGACGCATTTTGGTATAAATCAGTATAAGGAGTTTGTTATGAGTAATACGTTCTTTTATATTTTTCCAAATGAAAATTTTATTGATTTAGGACTGTATCAATACGGCTACGAGCAATGTGAACCCGGTCATTCTTTTGGACCTGCCACAAGAAACCACTATTTATTTCACTATATCATTTCAGGAACCGGTACACTTATGGCAGACAATGCGAAAGGAGAAACACAGACCTATTCGATCAAAAGCGGCCAGGGCTTTTTGATTTTTCCGGGACAGATTACGACTTATATTGCAGATCATGAATTACCGTGGGAATATGTATGGTTGGAATTTGACGGGCTTCGGGTAAAAGAAGCACTCGAATTAACGGAGCTGTCTGTCAACACCCCGGTTTATCATGCCCATTCCAAAGATTTACGTGAACAGCTAATGAATGAAATGATGTATATTGTCCATCATGCAAAGGAATCGCCCTTTCATCTGATCGGACATCTTTATCTGTTTTTGGATTATCTTACCCAGTCTGCCAAATCAACCAAACTGGTACAAAGTACAAAAATGAGTGATTATTACATAAAAGAAGCAATTAACTACATTGAACAAAATTTTCAGAATGATATTTCTATAGAAGATATTGCGGCTGTATGCGGAATCAACCGCAGCTATTTCGGAAAGATTTTTCGAAACTCCATCGGTCGCTCTCCACAGGAATTTTTAATGAATTATCGAATGGTAAAAGCAACGGAATTATTAAAACTGACATCCCTATCCATAGCAGCCATAGGTTCGGCCGTCGGCTATGAAAATCCACTTCATTTTTCCCGCGCATTCAAAACTATTTACGGCGTATCTCCGCGAGAATGGAGAAATCAACACAAATAAAAGTGTCAGCTACTCAACAATTCCATGCAAAGGTCTCAGCCCCTGTAAAAAGAAAATCCCATGGTATATCTTACGACTTTTGTGCGTCCCGCATTGGCGGGCTTGAGCACAATCGGAGTAAGATATATCATGGGATTGTTGTATTCACAAGGTCTGACACCTTTTCTTAGTTATTTAATTGATCTGCAAGTTCCTTGAGTTTCTGTGACACCTCAAGTACCTCAGCCACAGTTTCTCCATTCTGCTCACTGGCCTCCAGCGTATCGCTGGCATGCGCGGATACCTCTTCTGAGATTGCTGAGATCGTGGATATACTGTCTGTGATCTTATCGTTGGCTTCTGCCAGATCTACAATAATCTTTGCCAGCTTTCTGCTGTCTGATACGATACCGTCCGTCTGGTTTCCGATCGCGCCCAAGCTTTCTGCCACCGAATTGGTGACTTCCTTCTGTCCGGCAATATCCTGTACCATATGTGCGGTCACTGCAACCACATTATCGATCGCATGCAAAACATTGTCGATCATTTCCGTGATCTGAACTGTCGCCTCTTCCGTCTCATTCGCCATCTTGGAAATCTCGGATGCGACAACCGCAAATCCTTTTCCTGCCTCACCTGCACGAGCTGCCTCAATCGAAGCATTGAGTGATAACAGACTCGTCTGGGAAGTGATGTTTGTGATGATATCCACAACCGAATTCATCTCTGACATGACATCCTGTAATTTTCCCAGATCCAGTGTCGCTTTATTTCCGGCTTCCACAGTTGCATTGACCTGTCCGATCAAGCCGGTAATCTGTCTCTTGCCATCCTCTACGGCCTGCTTGGAAGCATCAACGGAATCTGCAATATGGGTAGAAGCGTTCCGTACATCCTCGATAATCTTCTGAATATTCTGTGTCATCACCAGCTGCTCCTGCACCGCATCCGCAGTATCTCCGGCTCCTGCCGACACACCCTTCATCGCATCTGCGGTGGTTTTGATGACGCCGTTTAATTCGTTGATCTTTTCATCGATCAGATCGATCTCTGTTCCAAGCTGTTCGGAAAGGCTCATGGTCGTTGACAAAAGCTTCTCCGTCTCTTCTCGCTGTGAGTCAATCACAGATACGGTGTTCTTATTGTTCTCATTCACCGTGCGGGATAAAAAGATCGAATACAGGGAGATAATGAACATGACAATGACCTGTATCTCCAGATCGGCGAGGTTATCCATGGTATAGACACCTTTAGCAAGAAACATGCCTGCCTGAATGATATTGACGATCAGCGCGCCTACATTCTCTGCAACCTTGTATCTGATATCGTCGTAGACGCTGATGACGATCAGCATCGGAATCGCATAGGTAAATGCCAGTTCGCTGACGGTTGTCATCATGATAAAAATATAAAAGCCAGCAAAGCCGATTCCTGCCAGATGCATGATGGCTTTGCTCTCTTTATCTTTCTTAAATACGATCAATTCCGCGATCGGTGTACACAGACCGAGCAGAATCGTAAGCAAAACATACGGCAGAGTTCTTGCACCCTTTGCGAACTCCAGCAAATATGCAATGCTGATAATACTGCATTCGATCAGATGACACATCATGACCAGTTTATTGTTTCGTTCCTTTGCAGTCAGAACTGCTTTTTCCTTTTTTGCCATAAAAACCTCCAAACCTAAATAGGTGTCAAATACTGCGAATACAACAATCCCATGATATATCTTACTCCGATTGTGCTTTCCCTCGTCAAGCTCGGACGCACAAAAGTCGTAAGATATACCATGAGATTATTCTTTTCACAGTGTCTGACACCTATTATAACATGATTTTGGAAAATATGCTACATATTTCGAAAACGTTCATAACGTTTTTGTGCAATTTTTTTGCCGTCTATCTGGCTTTTTTCTACGATAAACTCATAAATCGCCTTCTTGAGCGGTTCTGTGACATTCTCAAAATTACAAAGAGTGTAATTTTCCGGTTCCGGAAACACACGCTCGACAATATTCATCTGCTTTAAATTGTCCGCAGTCATGCGCATTGTATTTGCCGCCTGTGGCGCAAGAGAGCTGTCCTTCCACAAAATACTTGCATAACCTTCCGGGCTTAAGATCGAGTAGACTGCATTTTCCAGCATCCATACTTCATCCGCTACCGCCATCGCCAATGCTCCGCCGCTGCCGCCTTCTCCGATCAGAATGGACAGGATCGGCGTCCGGATCGCTGACATCTCATACAGGTTTCTGGCGATCGCTTCTCCCTGTCCGCGCTGCTCCGCTTCAATTCCGCAGAACGCACCCGGTGTATCCACAAAACAGATGATCGGACGGGCAAATTTTTCTGCCTGCTTCATCAGACGAAGTGCTTTTCGATAACCGTCCGGAGATGGCATACCGAAATTGCGTTTTAAATTTTCTTTTGTATCGTGTCCCTTCGTCTGGGCGATCACAGTCACCGGCATTCCGCCAAGTGTAGCGATTCCGCCGATAATCGAAGCATCATCCTTGTAATAACGGTCTCCGTGAAACTCGATAAAGTCCGGAAAAATCGTCTGAATATAATCCTCACCTACCGGACGGTCATTTCTGCGCGATACCTGTACACGCTCCCATGGGGATAATTCCATTCCATGCTTGAACGGTGTCAGATCGACTGTCAGGGGCTGCGTTACTTCCTGCTTTTCCTTTGCGTGCATCGTCAAGATCCGGTCTAACGTATCCCGCATCTCCTCGCGGGGAACGATGGCATCGATAAATCCATGCTCCAACAAAAATTCAGAACGCTGGAATCCTTTTGGAAGCTTTTGTCCGATGGTCTGCTCGATGACACGAGGACCGGCAAATCCGATCAATGCCTTCGGCTCTGCCAATATGATATCTCCCAGCATCGCAAAGCTGGCTGTGACACCTCCGGTCGTCGGATCTGTCAAAACTGAAATATATAAATTACCGCTATCGCTGTGACGTTTTAAGGCTGCGCTGGTCTTGGCCATCTGCATCAGGGATACAATTCCTTCCTGCATTCTGGCTCCGCCGGAGCAGGCAAAGATAATGACCGGTAAATTTTCCTCAGTCGCCCGTTCTACGGTACGTGTGATCTTTTCTCCTACAATCCGTCCCATGCTGGCCATCAGAAAACGACCGTCCATAGCTGCCACACACGCCGCCTTTCCGCCGATTGTCACCTTTCCGGTGATGACAGCTTCATCCAGCCCTGTTTTCTCCTTGAGCTGGGCGATCTTTTCCGGATAGTTGTCATAATCCAACGGATTTTGTACTTCCATCCCTTCAAACCAAGGTTCGAAAGAGCCTTTATCTGCGACTGACTTAATACGTCTTTTCGCATGCATACGAAAATATCTTCCGCATTTCGGACAAGAATAATTGTTTTCCTTCACATCCTGTACAAATACAACAGAATTACATTTTTTGCATTTGCAGATCAGATTTTCCGGAATATTTGCCGTGTCCATCTTTACGTTATAATATTTCTTTTTTTCTTTTTTAAACGAATCTCGAAGTATCACGATTTGCTCCTTTTACCTACTTTATGCCATGCCTCTGATTAAATTCTTCTATAAAATCAATATCAAACTGTCCTGACTGAAATACCTCATCATTGATGATACTGTACTGATAGTCAATATTGGTATCGATTCCCTCAATGATGACCTCGCCCAGTGCGCTGCGCATCTTATTCAGAGCATCTTTGCGGTCTTTTCCGTGTACGATCAGTTTTGCGATCATGGAATCATAATAAGGTGTGATCTCATAGCCCGCGTAAACCGCCGAATCCACACGCACCCCGTTTCCACCCGGCAGATAGACACCGGTGATCAGTCCCGGGCACGGCCGGAAATTCTGCTCCGGATTTTCGGCATTGATCCGACACTCCATGGCACAGCCACTGAGCTGAATGTCCTCCTGACTGTATGCCAGCGGTTTGCCGGAGGCGATGCGAAGCTGCTCTTTGATCAAATCGATACCTGTCACTTCCTCGGTCACCGGATGCTCGACCTGAATACGGGTATTCATTTCCATAAAATAAAACTTCTTGTTTTTATCCAGCAAAAACTCAATGGTTCCTGCGTTCTCATACTCAGCTGCCTTTGCTGCTTTCACTGCGGTCTCCCAGATCTGCTTTCGCAGCGTGTCATCCAGCACACAGGACGGCGATTCCTCAATCATCTTCTGATGATTTCTCTGCACCGAACAATCTCGTTCTCCAAGCGAGATCACATTTCCGAATTTATCGGCCAGAATCTGCACCTCTATATGGCGTGGTTTCTCTACGAAGTGCTCCAGATACATCGTATTATCCGAAAACGCCATCTCACTTTCTCTCTGGGCAGTACGGAATGCATTGTCCAGCTCCTCCGGTGCATATGCCACACGCATACCCTTTCCACCGCCACCAAGAGCCGCCTTGATGATGACCGGATATCCGATCTCGTCTGCCAGTTCCCGGCAGCGCTCCACCTCGAAGATTTCCTCTTTGGAGCCCGGAATGACCGGTACGCCGGCATCCGTCATCGTGCGACGGGCAATGGATTTATTACCCATATTTCTCATGACGGTAGAGCTTGGTCCGACGAATGTGATATTACAGGTTTCACAAAGTGCCGCAAACTTTGCATTCTCCGATAAGAATCCAAATCCCGGGTGGATTGCGTCGGCACCCGTGACAACTGCAGCACTCATGATGCTTTCCATATTCAGATAGCTGTCGGTCGATCTGGCATCGCCGATACAGATGGCCTCGTCTGCCAGCTGGGCGTGAAGCGCATCCTTGTCTGCGGTGGAATACACTGCAACCGTTGCGATTCCCATTTCTCTACATGCTCTGATAATTCTTACTGCGATTTCGCCTCGATTGGCGATCAATAATTTATGTATCATATTTTAACCTACCATAAATGTAAGCTCTGCGCTTGCCACTATTTTTCCATCTACACTTGCTTCTGCTTTTCCGACGCCAACCGGTCCCTTGGTGCTGATCACATGAAGCTCCAGCTTCAGCTTATCGCCCGGTTTTACCATACCTCTGAATTTACACTTGTTGATTCCGCCAAAAAATGCGGTTTTTCCCTTGAACTCTTCTTTGCTGAGAATGGCCACGGCGCCAACCTGTGCCAGTGCCTCGATCGTCAGCACACCCGGCATCACCGGCTGTCCCGGAAAATGTCCTGCAAAAAAGTCCTCACGGTATGTCACACATTTATATCCGATCGCATACTCGCCCGGCTCATAATCTTCGATGTAATCCACAAGCAAAAACGGATGTCTGTGTGGAATGATCTCCTGGATCTGATTAATATCTAATGAATTCATATCTGCTCCTTCTTTGGACTCCCGCCCATGAAAAATGATCTATTATCCGATTACAAACAGTGGCTGATCGTACTCTACGATCTGTCCGTTCTCTACTAAAATTTCTTTTACCACTCCGGCATAATCACTCTGAATCTCATTCATCAGCTTCATTGCTTCCACAATGATCAGCGTCTGGCCGACTTTTACGGTATCTCCTACCTTTACAAGTGGTTCGCCGCCTTCTTCTGCGGATACATATGCGGTTCCCACAAGCGGAGAACGAACAATATTTCCGGTCACTTCTGCCGGCTGTTCTTCGGCTACCGGTGTTTCCTGTGCTTTCTGTGCCACCGGTGCTGCCTGCTGCACAGTCACAACCGCAGCCGGTGCTTCTGCTGCCTTTGTCATGACAACCGGTGCTTCGCCGCCTTTTCTCAGGGAAATGCTTAAGTTTCCTTCCACGTAATCAAATCCGGTCAGTTCTGACTGTGATACCGCAGCGATCAATTCTTTCATCTCATTTATATTCATCTTCTAATCCTCTACATACTTTTTCAAAGCCAGGGTTGCATTGTGTCCGCCAAATCCTAAGGAATTGGTGAGTACCGCATCAACCGGCATCTCCACACCGCTGCCAAGGGTGTAATCCAGATCGCACTCTTCATCCGGCTCGGTGGTACCTACGGTTGCGTGTACATAACCGTCTGTGATCGCTTTCACGCAGGCGATAAACTCCACACCTCCTGCTGCTCCAAGCAGATGTCCGATCATAGACTTGGTCGAATTGATCTTCACCTGATACGCTGCATCGCCCAGTGCTTTTTTGATCGCACGAGTCTCAAACAGATCGTTGTGATGGGTACTGGTTCCGTGGGCATTGATATAATCGATGTCCTCCGGACGAAGTCCGCCCTCTTCCATAGCAAGTGTCATTGCTTTCGCTGCACCTTCTCCATCCTCTGCCGGTGAGGTGATATGGTATGCATCTGAAGTTGCCCCGTATCCGACCAGCTCAGCCAGGATGTTGGCACCGCGCTTCTTCGCATGCTCCAGTTCCTCTAATACGACGACTCCGGCTCCCTCACCCATGACGAAACCGTTTCGTTTTTTATCAAACGGAATGGATGCCTTTGTCTTGTCTGTTTCCTGATTTAATGCGGTCAGACTGTTAAAGCCTGCAACTGCCAGCGGAGTGATGGAACTTTCCGTTCCTCCGGCTAAGCAGACATCCAGATCACCGCACTGGATGCTTCGGAAAGCCTCTCCGATGGAATGGGTACCGGTTGAACATGCCGTCACGATATTGATGCTCTTTCCCTTGATTCCAAACTGGATCGATACATTTCCTGCTGCCATGTTGGAGATCATCATCGGCACAAACAAAGGATTGACCTTTGTCGGTCCGCGATCCAATAGTTTCTTATGTTCGTTCTCTACATCACACATGCCTCCGACGCCGGATCCGATGCTGACACCGACACGAAACATATCTTCCTTCTCGAAATCCAATCCGGCGTCTTCGATCGCCTCTTTTGCCGCACATACGGCGTACTGTGAAAAAGGTGACATACGTTTTGCTGCCTTAAACTCCATGTGTTCTTTTGCGACAAAACCTTTTACCTCTGCAGCAAGCTTCACCGGAAAATCCGTGACATCAAATTTTGTGATCTCGTCGATTCCCACGGTGCCTGCCTTGACGCTGCTCCAAAATTCATCCACACTGTTTCCGATCGGTGTGATCGCACCAAGTCCGGTTACAACAACTCTTCTTTTCTCCATATTTACATTCCTCCATCTATACAGATGACCTGTCCTGTGATGTAATCACTGGCAGGACTTGCCAAAAATCCTACTAACTCAGCGACTTCAGAAGCCTCTCCAAAACGCTTCATCGGAATCGAGCTTACCGCCGCTTCCTTCACATTGTCTGGCAGTACATCGGTCATCTCTGTTGCGATAAATCCCGGTGCAACGGCATTGACATAAATATTTTTTGCCGCAAACTCTCTGGCAGCTGATTTGGTCAAGCCGATCACTCCGGCTTTTGATGCGGAATAGTTTGCCTGTCCTGCATTGCCAAGCACACCGGAAATTGATGCGATGTTCACGATCTTTCCGTATTTCTGTTTCAGCATGAAACGTGACGCAAAACGGATGCAGTTAAAGCACCCCTTTAAGTTGGTATCAATGACCTTGTCGAAATCTTCTTCCGACATCGCCATCAGAAGACCGTCTCTGGTGATTCCCGCGTTGTTGACAAGGATATCAATGCGTCCGTATTTTTTTTGAATGTCTTTCATAAATTCCTGACATGCGTCAAAATTTGATACATCACATTGAATTGCTTCTGCAACGCCACCGTTTGCTTTGATCTCTTCGCAGACCTGATTTGCCTTATCGACACTGCCCTGATAATTGACGATAACGGTTGCATTCAGCTTTCCTAATTTTTTTGCAATTGCCGCTCCGATTCCGCGGCTTGCTCCTGTGACGATTGCAACTTTTCCTTCTAACATAACTGCTCCTTTAACTTTGCTAAATCCTCAAATGCACCTACGTTTACCACTTGGACTTCTTTGTCAATCTTCTTGATAAAGCCTGCCAGTGTTTTTCCCGGTCCGATCTCGACAAAGGTATCCACACCCATCTCGATCATATTTCTTACGCTCTGCTCCCATAATACGGAAGAAGAAACCTGCTTCATCAATAAGTCTTTTGTCTGTCTGATGTCTGTGACAAGACTGGCATCCACATTGGTGACATATCCGATTTCCAATTCCTTCCAGTCAACCGTCTCCAACGTTTCTCCAAGTGTCTCGCCCGCTCCCTTTAAGAATGCAGAATGAAACGGACCGCTCACATTTAGCGGAATGACACGTTTTGCTCCGTTCTCCGAAAGCACCTTTCCCGCATTTTCCACAGCAGATTTTTCTCCGGTGATGACGATCTGTCCTGGGCAATTGTAATTGGCAATGGACACATCCGCCAAATCTTTGACCACCTCATATACTGCCTCTCCGGTCATACCCAGCACCGCTGCCATCGCGCCTTTTCCATCCGGCACAGCCTCATCCATCAGGATGCCTCGCACGCGAACGGTTTTGATTGCTTCCTCATCACTCATGCCACCCGCCGTAGCGATCGCCGCATACTCACCGAGACTTAAGCCCGCTGTCACATCCGGTTTGATGCCCAGTGCCAGTACCTCTTTTGTCATGGCAAGGCAGGTCGTCACAAGTGCTGCCTGTGTGTATTTTGTATTGTTTATGAAATCGTTTTCTTCAAAGCAGACCTGTTTGATATCAAAATCCAAAACCGATGCTGCCAGGTCAAAAATCTCTTTTGACCGTTCACTGTTCTCATAAAAATCTTTTCCCATTCCAACCTTCTGTGCACCCTGTCCCGGATACACAAATGCTATTTTTCCCATATGATACCTCTTTACTCTATGTATGATCTGCCTGCATCCATCAATTCTGTAGTTTCTTTCACGAATTTTTGGATCATCTCCTCACAGCTGTATTCCTCTTTGATCAGACCGGCGATCTGACCGGCCATCACGCTTCCTGTATCCACATCACCCTCTACGACTGCTCTGCGAAGTCCTCCAAGAGTGAGCTTTTCCAATTCTTCAAAAGAAGCGCCTTCTTTTTCTAATCTCAAATATTCGTTGGTATTTTTGTTTCGAAGGGTACGAACCGGATGTCCGGTACTTCTTCCCGTGACTCTCGAATCGATATCACTTGCCTTCAAAACCTTCTTTTTGTAATTCTCATGAACCTGTGACTCTTTTGTCACAACAAAAACGGTTCCCATCTGGACAGCTTTTGCACCCAGCATAAAGGCTGCACAGATTCCTCTTGCATCTGCAATTCCGCCGGCTGCGATAACCGGTATATGTACAGCATCTACGACCTGCGGCACAAGTGCCATTGTTGTCGTCTCTCCGATATGTCCACCTGATTCGCATCCTTCAGCCACGACTGCGGATGCGCCTGCGCGCTCCATCATTTTTGCCAAAGCAACGGATGCAACAACAGGAATCACTTTGACATCTGCGGCTTTCCACATCTCCATGTACTTGCCCGGATTTCCTGCTCCTGTTGTCACAACCTTTACACCTTCTTCCACAACGACTTTTGCGATTTCGTCAGCTTCCGGATTCATCAGCATGATGTTGACACCGAAAGGCTTATCAGTCAGCTTTTTTGCCTCAATGATCTGCTCTCTCACCCACGATGCCGGCGCACCACCTGCTCCGATGATTCCCAGACCTCCTGCATTGGAAACGGCTACCGCAAGATGATAATCTGCAACCCATGCCATTCCTCCCTGAATGATCGGGTACTGTATCCCTAATAAAGTTGTAATCTCTGTTTTCATATGATTCACCTTTCTGTGTCTACTAATAATTTCCTGTTCCGAGGTCCACGTAGGACGAACGGATGATTACTGATTTGACTCGATGTAGTTCATTACATCGCCTACGGTATTCATTTTCTCTAACTCTTCGCTTGGAATGCTTACTCCAAACTCCTCCTCGAAGGACATTACCAGTTCAAATAAATCCAGGGAATCTGCTCCCAGATCATCCTTGAAAGAAGCCTCTGCAGTTACCTTCTCAGCGTCTACACCTAAGCCCTCAACGATCAACTCTCTCATTTTTTCTAACATGTCTTTGTTCTCCTTTTCTTTGTTTGCTTTTTTGTTTTACATGATATATTTGTATCTATCCAGAATATTTTCTGAATAGTTACGGTTACAGTTGTATGTAGGTGGCTGCCCAGGTCAGTCCTGCGCCAAAACCGGACATGATCACCTTGTCTCCTTCCTTGACAGTCCCGGCTTTTCTTGCCTCATCTAAAAGGATCGGGATACTTGCCGAAGAGGTATTGCCGTATTCCATCAGATTCATCGGAACCTTGGCAATGTCCACACCGAGTCGTTTTGCAATGCTTTCTACAATCCGCTTATTTGCCTGATGTAATAGGAAACAATCCATATCCTCTACTGTCAGGCCGATTTTTTCTAGCAGCTCATTGATTCCCTGCGGAACCTGTCTGATGGCAAATCCAAATACTGCTCTGCCATCCATCTCTACATAATCTTTATAGGCAGCTTTTCCTTCTTTTTGATCAAGAAATACATTGGTCCGGCTCGCATAGCTGACTCCGCAGCTTAATGCATCTCCTTTGGTGCCGTCTGCATGCATGACTGTATCAAATACTGCCGACGGATCTTTTCTGATCACTGCTGCGCCTGCGCCGTCTCCAAACAGGATGCAAGTGCCGCGATCCTCCCAATCCACAATTTTCGACAACCCCTCTGCACCGATGATCAATGCCGTCTCAACCAGTCCGGCATGAATAAAGCTCTGAACCGTGTTATATGCCATAATAAATCCGGTACAGGCGGTGTTTAAATCAAAACATGCTGCATTCCCGGCACCGATCCGGCTCTGTACCTGACATGCCATATTCGGAAGCAACGCATCCGCTGAAACCGTTGATACGATGATCATGTCAATCTCACTTGCATCGACTCCGGCGTCTTCCAATGCGGCCTGTGCAGCAAGACTTGCCATATCACTGGTCGACTCTGTCTCCATCATATGACGACATTCAATTCCGGTTCGCTCCACGATCCATTCGTGATCGGTTTCCACGTGTTCTGATAGATCAAAATTTGTCACTCTCTTATGTGGAACATATTTTCCTGTTCCAATTATTTTTCCAAACATTTCCTGCTGTCCGTCTCCCCTTCTTCCATGATTGCTCTTTCTTCGATTTCACCGCTAATATAATCATTCTTTTTTCGGCGGTCAATAGGTTTTTACAAAGCTATACACTCTGCCCGAAAGGTTGTATAATAACCAAAAATCAGCTTTTTTCTGTCTGTTACCATACACTTTTTTTGATTGTGTAAAATTTTTTTACATATTTTTTGGCAAATATGTTTAAATATGGTATGATGTATATTAGTAAACACTGTGTAAAACATATTATGTAAGGGGGATTGATATGAGCGAGCAGAAAACTGACCGCAGAATTCGACGTACCAGACGGGAACTGGAAAATGCGTTGATCCGTTTATTAAAGGAAAAAAATATTCAAAGCATCTCCGTAAAGGAGCTTTGTGAGGAAGCGGATGTGACACGTTCCACCTTTTATCAGCATTACAGCAATCCCTATGATATGCTGACCGAGATACAGGACCGCATCATGGATCAGGTACAGGAAATCATCAATACCACAACCGGCGGCGATTCCTATGGTTTCTTTTTGCATATTTTTACACTACTGGCAGAAGATGACGTGAAGCCTGAGATTCTGTCCTTTGACAACGGTAACGGCTCCGGCTATGAACGGATTGGATATATGATCAACAATAATTATCTGCTGCGTTGGGGTCAGACGTTTACACCTGCGCAAAAAAAACAATATGATTACTACCGATGCTATATCGTCTTTGGCTGTATCGCCATGGTTGAAAACTGGGTCAATAACGGGAAACAGGAGTCCCCGGAAGAGATGGCCCATATCACCTTCAGTGTCTTGCCAAAAGAACGCATGTATCTGAAAGCATAAAAAAAGTCCCATCTATTATTGATTTTATATAATAATAGATGGGATTTTTCTCAGTATCTGTTATTTGTCATTTTTCCGATAAAAACCAAATCCATTCCGACCGGTTTGTTTGATTCTGTACAACGCATCATCCGCATCCTCAAAGATCGTTCCTGTAGGATTCTTACGATCGGAAAAAGCAACGCCCATGCTCACTGTCACCTTCGGCAGATCATCATTTTCCAGTGCGATAAAACGCTGCAATTGAATTAAGCGAGCCTGCACGACATCTGCCATCTGACTTTTCACGTCTGTCATGATGACGGCGAACTCATCGCCTCCAATTCGACACGGCGCATCAATCGTTCGAAATGTCTTTTTCATGGCATCGGCTATTTTGATCAGAATCTGATCACCGATGGTATGTCCGTACGTATCATTAATTGTCTTAAAATTATCCGCATCAATCAAAACCAGCGCATAATCACGCCCGGCTTGTTCATAGATCTGCTGCAAGCGCATAAACTCTCCGCGGTTACGGATATCGGTCAATGCATCATAGGCCGCCTCTTCTTTGGCACGCTCATATTTCTTTGAATATCGTACATAGATCACAAATGCAGCGATGATGACTGCAAAGATCAACAGAACCAGCGTCATCACAAAAACCAGATGATTCACAATAAAATCCAGCAGGGTATACGAATAAGAATCCGTTACATACTGATACATCGTATTCACCATGGCATCCTGGTCCATCAGGTGAATCCCCCGGTTGATCAGAGAAAGCAGTGATGTGTTTCCACGTCGCACCGCGATACAAAGTGAGCAGACATTCTGCAGCTGAATCGTACTCAGTTCGCGGTAAGCCTGTTTTTTGCAATAAAACTCAGCGCGAAAGCTTGTAAACAGAGTGCAGGAGGCTTTCCCGCTCTGAATCGCTTTCAGACATTCTGCCGCCGATCCCACATATACGATCTCACTGTCCGGATAATAGATCTGTGCATACAGTTTCTGCATCGGGCTGTGATCGGATATGGCGATACGATCGGTGTTTGCTTCTTTTCCTTCATAGATCAGACTCACGGTGATCGGAACGACCTCTGAGCTCTCGATCATCTGGTTTTGTTCGGAATTCCACAGATTACTGTACACCGGAAAGACAGCATCCACCTGATCATTCTGTAAAGCAATGGTTGCATCAATAGCGTTCGGATATTCCTGATAGATCACATCAATGGTGTCTGACACCCCAAGCTTCTCGCAGATCTGTTCCATCGCATCACGAACGACACCTGTCGCATTGCCGTCTTCATCCGTTCCCGAAAATGGCATATAATCTGCAATATATCCGACGCGAAGCTTGGAATGTGTCGCCAGCCAATTGCGCTCATCCGTGGAAAGCGTCGCATTGACGGATGTCTGCTGAAAATATTTATTTTGCAGATGATCGAGAAAATACGGATCATTTTCCTTGATCTTGACCTGTGCCTGATTTAAGTTCATCAAAATTCCTTCGCTCTTTTTGGAGACCGCAAGGTAAAATTCAGAAGAACCCACCATCGCAACCGGCGAAAAATCCGCATCCAGTCCCATGTTATTATTGGCACCGACAACCGCATCGATCTCCCCCCTGTTCAGTGCCTGATCACGCTGGGCAAAGCTATCATACAACACCACCTCTGCGGCTACATGATTGGCATCCAGCCAACGCTCCAACTGCGTTGTCATCAGATTATCGCGAATCGCCCCGATCCGCTTATCGCGGAGTGAGATGTTGTTGCCCACAACAATATCGGTATCGCTGACTTTTTTATAAATATAATAGGATTCCACACCCATACAGGCGTTTGGAAACAGCATCTGCGATGCTCGCTCATCCGTATAGGAAATGCCGGCAAGCAGATCGATTTCTCCATTCAACAACATCTCATAAAGCTTTGTCCAATCCCCATATACATATTCGTAGGTCCAGCCTGTATAATTAGCGATGTTCTGCAGATATTCGTAGCTGTATCCGCTCTTCATCTCCTCATCGCTCATACCCTCCTGGAAGTTATGGCTCTGATAATATCCCACACGGATCACTTGATTTTGGGCCTGCAGCCTGGTTGTCCCCATGCAGGCAGGTAACACCAATACCAACAGCATGCCCAGACAAAGCATGAGTCCGACAATTCTATTCCGTTTTTTCTTTTTGTTCATCCCACACTGTCCTCCATACAAAGCTGCTCCTTCACTGCCAAAAGCGTCGGCAGAATATCGTCTGCAAGTCTGTGCATTTCCTCGTTTGCCTCCAACAGATCCGGCACCATAATCGCTTTCATTCCCGCCGCCTTTGCTGCCCGGATCCCGTTATAGGAGTCCTCGATCACATAAATGTCCTTCTTCGAAAGCTCCCACTCTTGTGCTGCGGCAAGAAAAATATCCGGTTCCGGTTTACTCTTTGTCACCTGATCACCGCCCGTGATGCGATCAAAATATGTAAGCAGCCCGGCATCCGCAATCTGCTGCCGCACCAACGAAGTTCTCGTAGAAGAAGCGATGGCAATTCCGTACTGCTGTTCCTTCAGGTATTCCAGAAGTTCCCGTACCCCCTGCTTCAATGGCAGACGACCGTGATCATATCTCTCGTGATACTTTTTCGACTGTTCTTCCTTATAGATATCATAGGGAAAATCTTTCCCGTAAAAATCCAAAAAAATCTGCTTCGAAACGATGGCATTGGAGCCGATACATCTCCGGTAAGGAATCTCAAAATCCTCAAATCCGTATTTATCTGCCAATTCCATCCAGCCCTCATAGACTAAGCGCTCCGAATCAAAGATCACACCATCCATATCGAAGATCACTGCTTTTTTGGGTTGTTTCTCTATTTTTTCCATAAAATCCTCATCGTATCTCACAACGGTTTTTCAAAGCAGATAAATTCCTGCTCATACAGCTCGCACGTTCCGACCTCATCCAAGCCCAGATGACGGTAAGAGCGCAGTGCTTTCTCGTTGTATTTATTTACCAGATAATGAACGCTGTGATAATTCCGTTCCTTTAATCGTTCCATTGCGTATAACATCATTTGCCTGGCAATGCCTTGATTCTGATATGCCGTCTTTACCGCCAGTCTTGCCAATTCGCCTCCCGGTGCAAGATTCGGATCCCAGCAATCCAGTTTCTCCACCTGTTCATCATGATCGATGGAAATTGCCGCTATGATCTCTCCGTTGTCCCGCTTCATCACAAAAAGGGAATCGTAGGACAGATCCATGTCTATCTCCGGTAAATCAGGATAATGATCGTCCCACGCACAATATTCCTGTCCGATCTGTGATTTATATAATACTAGGATCTCTTCCTTGTCTGCTTCTGCGGCAGACATAATTGTCCGATTCATGGTGTTGTACCTCACTTACATTCATTATAGCATTTTTTCATTATAATTGTAGTATTTCTGTAAAAAAAATCCCTGCATCAGTAATTGATGCAGGGGTCGTTCGACCGGAGTCGTTTCTCTTATTTTTTCAATGCCTTTTGATAGTTCTTCGCAACCGTATCCCAGTTGACGACTTCGAAAATATTTTTGACATATTCCGGACGCAGATTTTTGTATTGCAGATAGTATGCATGTTCCCATACATCAATCGTAAAGATCGGCGTATTTCCGGTTCCGAGACTGATCGGATTATCCTGATTGGCACTGGCTGATAAGACCAGATCTCCCTTCGGGGTCACGCTCAGCCACGCCCATCCGGAACCAAACTGCGCAATCGCCAACGCACTGATCTTCTCCTTAAATGCTGCAAAGCTCCCAAAAGTCTCATCGATCTTCTCTGCGAATTCCCCCGTCGGTGCCTCTTTGCCGGTGGAACCCAATTCTTCAAAATAAAGATTATGATTGTAAAATCCTCCGCCATTGTTGCGAATGCCTGTGCGCAGCTGCTCGTCAGCGATCTGATCCAGATTGGCCAGCAGCTCCACGATATCCATATCCTGTACACCCGCACGTTTTGCCAATTCGTTCAGCTTGGCTGTATATGCTGCATGGTGTTTGTCATGATGAATCTGTACGGTCAGCGCATCGATATACGGTTCCAGTGCATCGTAAGCATACGGTAGTTCATATTGTTGATACATTTGATTCATTCTCCTTTTTTGTATAATGATCTGTTCTCTAACATTTTTATTATATTCCGGCCATTGAAATTTTTGCATTAATCGAATG
>JALEJB010000026.1 GCA_022768825.1 Lachnospiraceae bacterium | reverse complement strand
AAAAAAGTCTTTTGCAACCGGATATTTATAGTCGAGAGTTGCCATGAACTCCTCGATGATTGCTTCTGTTCTCTTGATATTATAATGTGCACCGGCAATATCCTTTTTTTCAATACACATGATCGCCATATTGCAGAATTTAATTGCCCCATCATATAGCATCAACGTCAACTCTGCCTTGGATGCAGTCATAATCTTACTTCTCAAATATTGATTATAACCATTGTTTACCATAAAAATATCCTCCCTGATAAATGAAACACCTCTGCGCTTCTACCTTAACTGCCTAATAAACCGGACAACTGACTGGTCTTACTCTGCAATTCCGCCAACGACTTCTCCATAGCCGAAAACTTCTTATAATAGCTGTCCTCAATTTTTGCGACTTTGTCTTCCCATTTCGAGATCGTGGTGGTGTAGTCACTGTATTCCTTTGCCATCTCTTTGTCATTGTAGATGGTCTGTGTACTGCTGAGCGAGGTTGCTGTCATCTTATTTCCAAGCGTGCTGTACAGATCCTGCGTCAATTGCTGGAAAAACTGCATCACAGCGTCCGGGTCTTCATTGATCGCAGCCAGCAGCTTATCTGCGTTTCCGGATACGGTATCGTCATCGGAATCACCGTCAATATGGTATGCATTTTCCTCGTTCTTTTCTGCTTTTCCGTATCCAAGCGTCTTGATTCCAAAAGACGAAAGCGCATAATTCTTTCCGTTGATCGTATAAGATTTCGACATGATACTTGTCATCGCGCTCATGACACCTCCCAGCGTCGTATCTCTACGAAGCAGGGAATCCTTGATCTTCTGCTCCCATTTCTCAACCTGAGAATCGGTCATCGCGTCTTTCTCATCATCGGTCAGCGGCTCATAATCTTTGGCATTCGCTGCATTGTAAGATTTGGTCATATCGTTGATCAAAGAATTGTATTCGGAAATAAAGTCCTTAATCTTATCATAGACACCCTGTGAATCAGTCGATGTTGTAATTGAGATTGCAGCTGCAACTCTTGCTTCCTCAGACGCATTCTCATAGGCAGCTTTGTCCATAGTAATGCCCGTGGCGTTGATGGTCAGACCATTGATGGAGAAGGTATTGCTGTCGCTGGTAAAACGCGCGCCGTTCAGATAGATCTCCGCATCCTCTCCGTTGATCCGGACTGCGCCCGAATTGTAACCGATACCTGTCGGATCTGCGCCTGTTGTTGCCTTCATGGCAAACTCAATCTGCGCATCCAATTTGTTGATATAGTTATCTTGATTATCAGCTTTTACATAATCGTCTATGAAAGGTTCCAGATATGCCGCTTCATCCACATCTTTCTGATATTGTTTTTTGTTCGCAGTAATCGCATCACTTCTGTTCTTTAAGTCCTGAAGCGTCAAATTCGGATCCTTCATAATCTCGCTTCTTAAATCGGCGCGGATGGAATCATCTGACTCATAAACGGCTGCCACCTTAGTTGCTTCACGATATCTGTTTCTGTCTTCTTCACTTATTCCCTGCTCAGTCAGATATTCGTCCGCAGTTTTCAGATTGGAAAGGTTCTCTGCCTCATACTCGGTTTTATCTGACAGGTCGCTTTGATTTACATAATACTCACTGCCATCGTCCCTCGTTATTTTTTCAAAAACGACATCTTTATCGCCCACACGCGCTACAAACCGCGACTCATCATCCATCAACTTCTGCTTTGTGGTATTTCCACCGGAAACTGATTGGATCGTATCGACTGCTTCTTTTAAAACAATGGCTTTCTGATACATTTCCTCATTTGCTGTGGCTTGTGCCAAATCAGCCTTATTCCTGTTGTAAGCAGTCAGCTTCTGGGCAAGCCAATCTTTTCTGTCGGCATATGCATTATTTTTGTTTTCTTTCACATACTCCTCATCCAATTTAGAATACAACTTATAATTTGTATTCCCTTTTACAGATGATGTATACAGACCAAGAGACTTCAATGCCATTGCGCCGTTTGCATCCAGTGCAATCATAGAAAAATCTGCCGCTTCTCCGCTCTTTGCGGAACTGACAAAAATACGCTGGTTAGTCTCATCAAAGCTGGCATTGACTCCGGCATCCTTGAGTTTTCCCACCACCTCCTGAATGCTCGTCGTGCTTTCCAACTCGATCTCTTTTCCATTTACAGAAATCGTTCCTTTACCGGAAAACGACTCAATTGTAGCTTTTCCTTCCGGTGTCTTGTTTGCTTCATTCGCATAGGTCAGCTCTCCGAGTGTGGTGCCCGAACTTGCCTTGTTTTTTGCCGGAGACAACACATCGCCGGTCAGATATCCGCTTTTGGCGAGATTTGTAATATTCAGTGTCTGTGTTCCGTTGACCGCACTATTTCCTGCTGTAACGGAAACCTTTGCAGCGTTTGACACAGTTGTCTTTTTCAGGCTGTATGCAGATGAGAATCTGAGACTGCTGATGTTATTGTAGAAGCTGTAGGTC
>JALEJB010000018.1 GCA_022768825.1 Lachnospiraceae bacterium | reverse complement strand
AAGATGGAACAGTATGTATACAAAGATCAGAAAAAAATGCGTATGGGATATACAACGGGCAGCTGTGCAGCGGCAGCCGCAGCGGCGGCAGCGAGAATGCTGTTAGGTGATACGCAGGTAGAGGAAGTGACGCTGGGTACGCCCAAAGGGATCGTGTTAAATCTTGAAATCATAGACACGGTCAAAACGCCGGACTACGTCAGATGCGGGGTGAAAAAGGATGCAGGTGATGATCCGGATGTGACAGACGGGGTGGTTGTGTATGCCGTTGCAAGAAAGACCACGGAACCCGGCATTGTGATCGACGGCGGGATCGGTGTCGGCAGAGTGACAAAGCCGGGGCTGGATCAGCCGGTGGGAGCAGCCGCGATCAATCATGTCCCGAGGCAGATGATCAAAGCGGAGGTTGAAAGGTGCTTAAGCGAATCGCCGCAGGCTGATTTTGGAATCTCCATTGTGATCGAGATTCCCCGGGGCGTGGAACTGGCAGCATCCACTTTTAATCCGAGACTGGGCATCGAAGGGGGAATCTCGGTGCTTGGGACAAGCGGGATCGTGGAACCGATGAGTGAAGATGCGATCCGGGAAAGTATCCGCGCCGAGCTGTCCATCCACCGTGCGGCGGGCGAGAGGATCATTTATGTCGTGCCGGGCAACTATGGACTGGATTTTGTCAAAGAAGAATTTTCACTGACGGAATCCGATGTGATCAAATGTTCCAATTATATCGGTGACACGATTGATATGGCAGTGACTTTTGGGTTTGAAAAAATGGTTTTGATCGGTCATATCGGAAAGCTGGTGAAGCTGTCCGGCGGGATCATGAATACCCATTCACGGATGGCAGATTGCCGCATGGAGCTTCTGGCTGTGCATGCCCTGAGAGCCGGTGTGGAAAGTGATGTGATAGGGTCAGTGCTGGAAGCTTTGACCGTGGATGAGGCACTTCGCATTTTTCGGGAAGCAGGCGTATTGGAAGCGGTGATGAATGAGATGATGAAAAAAATCAAACAATATCTGCAGCACCGGGCCGGGAATATGGAAGTCGGTGTGCTGACTTTTTCCAATGTATACGGGATCTGTGGGCGTTTTTCGGTATAAATTGCATCGGCACAGCAAGTAAGTCAAGACATACTTGAAACAAGGACAAGGAGAGATCACATGGTTGGGAAATTATATGGAATCGGAGTGGGTCCGGGTGACCCGAAGCTTCTGACGTTAAAGGCAGTGGAAGTGTTGCAGGAGTGTGACGTCATTGCGATTCCCGCAAAAGACACGGATCGCTGCGTGGCATATCAGATCGCCTTCGCAGCAGTGCCGGAGATCGCGGATAAAGAAATTTTACACGTGGATATGCCGATGACCAAGAAGAAAGACGTGTTGGAAAAAAGTCATGACGAAGGCGCGAAGCTTGTGAGGCATACGTTGGATCAGGGTCATACGATCGGTTTTCTGACCCTTGGCGATCCGACGGTCTATTCCACATATCTGTATATCCATGAGCGTGTGAAGGCAGCCGGCTATGAGACTGAAATTGTGAGTGGAATCGCTTCCCCGCTTGCAGCGGCAGCACTGTTGAATACCGGATTGGTGGAGATGGATGAACAGCTGCATATCATTCCGGCGACTTATGGTATGGAGGATGTGTTGGCACTTTCGGGGACAAAAGTCCTGATGAAGGTGGGAAAAAAGATCAAAATGATCAAAGAGCGATTACAGAAAAGTGATCAGCAGGTCTTTTTGGTGGAAAACTGTGGCATGGCATCCCAGCGGATTCTGGAAGGTGTGGATCAGCTTCCGGAGGATGCGGGATATTATACGATCGTTGTGTTGAAGGAGAGAAAATAGATGGTTCATTTTGTAGGAGCGGGCAGTGGCGCACCGGATCTGATCACGGTCAGGGGACAGCGGTTACTTCAGAAGGCGGATGTCATTATCTATGCGGGATCACTTGTGAATCCGCAGTTACTGGAGCTGGCAAAAGACGGGACACAGATTTTCAACAGCGCGGTGATGACGCTGGAAGAAGTGATTGAACAGATGCAAATTGCGTGGGAAAAGGGTCTGGATGTGGTGCGGCTTCATACCGGAGATCAGAGCCTCTACGGTGCGGTGCGTGAGCAGATGGACGAACTGGATAGGCTTGGCATCCCGTATGATTCAACGCCGGGAGTCAGCTCCTTTTTGGCAGCAGCTTCGTCCATGAACTTAGAATATACGCTGCCGGGAGTATCGCAGAGTCTGATCATCACACGGATGGCAGGACGCACTCCGGTTCCGCCAAAAGAGTCCATCGAGAGCTTTGCCGCACATCAGGCGACCATGGCGATCTTTTTAAGCACCGGTTTGTTGACAGAGCTGCAGCAGCGTCTCGTGGCAGGCGGATATCCTGCGGATACGCCGGCAGCAATTGTATATAAGGCATCCTGGGAGGATGAAAAGGTCTGCCGATGCATCGTGGCCTCGCTGGCAGAGACGGCAAAGACCAACGGGATTACAAAGACGGCACTGATCCTTGTAGGGCATGCAGTGGCACAGGCAGATTACGACCGCTCGAAGCTGTATGATCCACAATTTACAACCGAATTCAGACATTGAAAAGGTGTCAGACACTGTGAACATACAGTGAACAATTAATAATCCCACAGTATATCGTTACTCCGATTGTGCTTTCCCTCGTCAAGCTCGGACGCACAAAAGTCGTAAGATATACTGTGGGATTACTACGTTCACAATTTTTTCACAGTGTCTGACACCACTGTGGTCAACTTAAGCCCGAAACCCTTGATTTATCAAGGGTTCCGGGCTTTTTTTCTTGTGCTAAAAATATCATATTTTATCAAAAAAATACTTGACATATTTCCTAAAAAGTGCGGTCGC
>JALEJB010000223.1 GCA_022768825.1 Lachnospiraceae bacterium | reverse complement strand
TGACTATCAGGCATTTTGCGGACCGGTCTTTAAGCAGGTGACCAACCAGCTTTTTATCATCAATCAGATCAAGCGACGTACAGGCATCCGTGTGCAGCTGCTCAGCAACTCGGAGCATCGTTTCCTGAGTTATAAATGTGTCACATCCAAACCGGAATTTTCGCGCATGATCGAAGAGAGCGCGGCGGTCATCAATGTGGGCGGAAGCGATCTGCAGATCACATTATTTGTACACGGTCAGGTCGTCACGACGCAGCATCTGGTGCTTGGAACGATGCGTATGGCTCAGATTTTCGGAAACATGAATGAGAATCTGGAGACAACCAAGCATCTGATGCAGGAGATGGTCGACAAAGAAATGGAAGTATTCCTGGCACAGTATTGCCAGAACCGTACCCTGAAGTATCTGATCTTTATGGGAGATTACAGCGTAGAGCTGATGCAACACATGGAAAACGATATGGAAAACCATACGATCGATGCACATAAATTTATTTCTCATGTGGATAAACTGCGAAAAAAAGATATTTCGCAGGTGGCAGAGCTCCTCGGCGTTACAAATGAAAAGGATGCGATTTTTATTCCTTCTCTGATGTTGTACAGTCGGATCGTAGAAAACCTGACTGCCGATTATATCTGGGTGCCGGGCGTGGATATCAGTGACGGGATCGGATATGACTACGCATTGCAGAACAAGCTTTTGAAACCGACCCATGATTATGATATGGATGTTTTGTCAGCAGCCACTTCCCTGTCGAGAAGATATATGAGTTATTCACCGCATATTGATGCTTTGGTGGAGATGTCCGGACTGATCTTTGACAGCATGAAAAAAATCCATGGCATGGGCAAGCGGGAAAAACTTCTGGTTCAGGTGGCAGCGATTTTGCATGACTGTGGCAAATACATCAGCTTCGCCAATGCACCACAGTGCGCGTATGATATCATCTGTTCTTCAGAAATTCTGGGACTGTCGCACAATGAACGACTGATAGTTGCAAGCATCGTCAAATATAATACCTATCCGTTGGAACGATATGAAGATGTGAAAGATACATTGGATACCGAAAGCTTTCTTGTGGTGGCAAAATGTGCGTCGATTCTGCGGGTTGCCAATGCGATGGACCGCAGCCATAAGCAGAAATACAAAAACGTAAGAGCGGTTGTCAAAGACAGGCAGCTTATCATATCAGTGGAGGCGGACGACCGGATGCTGTTGGAAAAACAGTTGTTTGCGGAAAAAGCAGGGATGTTTGAACAGGTATTCAGCATCAAACCGGTGATCAAATTAAAGAAGACGATTTAAAGGAGGCGGAATATGGAAACTACAATTGATTTTACACAGGCAAAATTCTATGAGAACCGAGAGCTTAGCTGGGTAAAATTTGATGAACGGGTACTGAGTGAAGCGAGAGATAAAAACATTCCGCTTCTGGAGCGCTTGAAATTTGTCAGCATCACATCTTCCAATCTGGATGAATTTTTTATGGTAAGAGTGGCATCCCTCAAGGACATGGTGCACGCAAAATATAAAAAGCCGGATATTGCGGGACTGACTGCAAGCGAGCAGCTGGCAAAGATTAATCAGGCGACACGAAAGCTCGTGGAATCCCAGTATTCGATCTACAATCGTTCCCTGGTTCCATTGATGAAAAGTCAGGGAATCTATGTGTATGACAGTCTGCAGGAACTGTCTCAGAACCAGCTTTCAGCGGCAGACCGTTATTTTTCAGAGGTTATTTATCCGGTACTGACACCGATGGCAGTGGATGCATCAAGGCCGTTCCCGCTGATCCGAAACAAGACATTGAATATTGCGGCATTGATTCGCAAAGAAAAGGAAAATGTATTTGCAACAGTGCAGGTGCCTTCGGTACTGCCGCGACTGGTTCCGCTTCCGACTGAAGATGGATGCGATCATGCTTTTGTGTTATTGGAGCAGATCATACTGCGCAATATTCACAAGCTGTTTTCCAACTATCAGGTATTGTGTGCAAGCCCGTACCGCATCATGCGCAATGCGGATCTGACGATCGAAGAAGAGGAAGCCAGTGATCTGTTAAAGGAGATCGAAAAACAGCTCAAAAAGCGTCAGTGGGGAGAGGTCATCCGTCTGGAAGTGGACGACGAGATCGACAAAGAACTGTTGGACATTTTAAAGAAACAGTTGGAGACTGCCGCAGAGGATATTTTTAAGATCAACGGACCGCTGGATTTGACGTTTCTAATGAAACTGTATGGACTGGAAGGAAAAGAAGAACTTCGTTACAGCCCATATAAGCCACAGAAGCTGCCACAGCTCATAGGCGAAGACGATATTTTCGCGGCAATCCAGAAGGGTGACATTTTGATGCATCATCCGTACCAGACCTTCCAGCCGGTAGTGGATTTTATCCGTCAGGCTGCCAACGATCCACAGGTGTTGGCGATTAAGCAGACCTTGTATCGTGTCAGCGGCAATTCACCGATCATCGCATCGTTAGCACAGGCTGCTGAAAATGGAAAACAGGTCACGGTACTTGTGGAATTGAAGGCTCGTTTTGATGAGGAAAACAATATTGTCTGGGCAAAAAAACTGGAAAAAGCAGGCTGTCATGTTATATACGGTCTGGTGGGATTAAAGACCCACAGCAAGATCGCACTGGTTGTCCGCAAAGAAGAGGACGGTATTCGCAGATATGTGCATCTGGGAACCGGAAACTACAATGACTCCACGGCAAAGCTGTATACCGATTGCGGTCTGTTCACCTGCTCCGAAGCCATCGGAGAGGACGCAACTGCCGTATTTAACATGTTATCCGGATATTCTGAGCCGCCAAGCTGGAATCATCTGGTTGTGGCACCGATCTGGCTGCGCAAAAAGTTTTTGCAGTTGATCCGACGGGAGACAAAGCATGCCTTAAACGGCAGACCGGCAGTGATCAAGGCAAAGATGAATTCCCTTTGCGATAAGGACATCATCGCCGCTTTGTATGAGGCGAGTGCAGCCGGGGTTCAGATCGACCTGATCGTCCGGGGGATCTGCTGCTTAAAGGTGGGCATACCCGGTGTGAGTGAACATATCCGTGTGCGTTCTATTGTAGGAAACTTTCTGGAGCATAGCCGTATTTTCTATTTTTACAATGACGGCAACGAGGAAGTGTTTATGGGAAGCGCGGACTGGATGCCGAGAAACCTGGATCGCAGAGTCGAGATCATCTTCCCGGTACTGGACGCAGATATCCGAAAGCAGGTCATGCATATCATAGATGTGGAGCTGGAGGACAATACCAAGGCACATCTTTTGCATGAAGATGGTTGCTATACCAAGATTGACAAACGCGGAAAAGTACTGGTCAATTCGCAGGAGATCTTTTGTGAAGAGGCAAAAGCATTATTGCCGGAAGAAGAAAACGGCTATTCTGACCGCCGATTTATCCCTGCCGAGCATATTGAGATGGAAACAGAACCTACAAAGGAAACAAAAAGTGATGAGTAAGATTATATTTTCGGATTTAGATGCGACATTATTACGCGATGACAAGACGATTTCAACACAGGATATGGAATCGATTCAGCGGGCAATCCGACAGGGACATAAGTTTGTTGTAGCAACCGGACGTTCTTTTGAAAGTGCCTTGGCGGTGACGGAATCTTTGAAATTGGATTTGCCCGGATGCTATATCGCTTCCTATAACGGAGGACAGATTTATGATTGTTTGTCACGGAAGGTGATTTCAAATCGAACATTACCGATGTCCGTGCTTCGTGAACTGTTCGATCGCGCCAATGCGGCAGGAGTCTACTGTCAGACTTATGTAGATGGCAAGGTTACAAGCTATCGCATGACAGAAGAATTGGAGTATTATTGCCTTCATGCAGCTTTGGAAGCCCAGGCAGACGAACACTTTTTGGATAAAATGACACAGGAAGCCAATAAGGCACTTTTGATCCATTTGACAGATCATGAGAAACTACAGCAATTTTGGGACGAGAATGCGGATTGGGCCGAAGGAAAAATTGATTTTATCTTCTCAAGCAGGATTTATCTGGAGGCAATGCCGCGCGGTGTATCGAAAGCAACTGCGGTTGAGGATCTGACGAAATTGCTTGGTATGGACATTGCAGATACGATTGCAATGGGGGATGAGCAAAATGATATCTCTATGATCCGGGCGGCAGGAATTGGGGTTGCGATGAAAAACGGAATTGACGCGGCAAAAGATGCAGCGGACTATGTGACAGAGCACACCAATAATGAATCACCTATGACCGAGGTTCTGGAAAAATTTCTTTGGTGAGAAGGGCATACGTAGTTACATGTACTCGTATGACCGAAAAAATTGATAAGGATGAATTTAGAGGGAAAAGATGGAGAAAAAAATTGTAGACCTACATGTACATTCCAGTGCCAGCGACGGCACCTTTTCGCCGACGGCACTTTTGGAAGAGGCAAAAAAAGCAGGACTTTGTGCCATGGCATTGACCGACCATGACACCACCGCAGGAGTGAAAGCCGCGCAGGCTGCGGCAGATGGGCTTGGCATCGAGCTGATCCCCGGAGTGGAGCTTTCCACGGAATACGAAGGAAAAGAGATCCACGTCGTAGGATTGGCGATTGACATTGATAATCCTTCCATGCAGGAGCATATGCGCGTTTTTCGTGAATCCAGAGACAAACGCAACGGCAAGATGCTTGCAAACCTTCGGTCAGAGGGCTTTTCCATCACGGAAGAAGAGTTAAAGGAGCGCTATCCGGACGCGGTCATCACCCGGGCGCATATTGCCAGATTTCTTGCGGACACGGGGCAGATCCCGGAGATGAAGGTCGCCTTTGACCGCTATATCGGTGATGACGGCATCTGCTACGTACCTCGTCCGAAGGTGACACCGATGGATGCTGTGGACATGATCG
>JALEJB010000221.1 GCA_022768825.1 Lachnospiraceae bacterium | reverse complement strand
TTTGCATGACATTCTTCTTCTGCGCACCTCTGCAATCCGCCGGAGGCTTTATCTTGGAAGGAGATTGGACTCCCACCAAGATGAATTTGTTTTACTCGCCACCTATAGAGGTGGGAGTCTTATCTCCTTTCAAGATAAATCCCATCCACGATCATTGATGTCAACGTAATCTTTATGTGTGCCCACATAACGATATGCAGGACGTATGATTTTTCCTTTGTTCACTAATTCTTCCAGACGATGCGCACTCCAGCCGGAGATACGGGAAATCGCAAAGATCGGTGTATACAGCTCTGTCGGTATTCCCAGCATCGTATAGACCAGACCACTGTAAAAATCCACATTTGCGCAGATCGGTTTGAACAGATGTCTTCTCTCGGCAATCAATTTCGCTGATATTTTTTCCACACGGTCATACAATTCAAACTCGCTCTCCATTCCTTTTGCCTCGGAAAGCTGCTTTGCGTATTTCTTGAGCATGACCTCGCGGGGATCAGAATCGGTATATACCGCATGTCCCATACCGTAGATCAGTCCTGCTCCATCAAAGGCTTTCTTATCCAGCACATCCGTCAGATAGGCTGCCAGTGCATCATCATCGCAGATATCCGCACAATTGGCGCGCAGATCTTCAAACATCTGCATGACCTTTAAGTTGGCACCACCGTGTCTCGGTCCTTTCAGGGAAGACATGGATGCCGCAACTGCCGAATACGTATCGGTTCCGGAAGATGTGACAACGTGGTTGGTAAATGTACTGTTGTTACCACCACCGTGCTCTGCATGTAAGACAAGTGCCACATCCAGTACCCGGGCTTCCAACTCTGTAAAGCAACCGTCCACGCGGAGCATATATAAGATATTTTCCGCTGTTGACAAATCCGGTCTCGGCGGACGAACGATCAATGTCTTATCCAGACGGAAATGACGATATGCATAATAAGAATAAACTGCCATAAGCGGCATCTTTGCGATCAGCTGCAATGACTGACGAAGTACATTCGGTACAGATATATCATCCGGATCCTTATCATAAGAATAAAGCGAAACGATACATTTCTGCAATGCATTCATCAGATTGGCTGGCGGAGCTTTCAGAATCACATCCCGCACAAACTGTCCGGACAATTCTCTGAGACTTGCAAGAATCTGGATAAAGCTTTCCAATTCTTCATCCGAAGGAAGCTTTCCAAACAAGAGCAGATATGTTGTCTCTTCAAACATAAAATGCTTCTTCTGATTTCCGTTGATCAGGTCATTGACATTGATACCCTGAAAATACAGTTCACCGTCAATCGGATGGCTGACTCCGTTTTCATCCTTTCGAACTGCCACCACATCTGAAATCTCAGTCAGTCCGGTCAGCACGCCTTTTCCATTCGCATCACGCAATCCGCGTTTGACATCGTACTTCTGATATAAGTTCTGGTCAATCTCACCGGAAAGCATACAGTTCTCGACCAGTTCATCAAATTTCTGATCTAAGGTTTCTCCAAGTTCCATCATTGAATAGTAATCCATATTATCACTCCCATTCCACAAACATCGATCCGATAAAAAATTGCCTTCGGCAAATGAACCGATGCTTTCTTTCAAATACCAGCCCCTATCATACGATAGAAACCGCAAACTGTCAAATTTCACAGATACGTGACAGTTTCTGACAGTTCCTTGCGAAGCCCGTGATTTTCAAGCGGTCCTGCCTGCTCTGCGGCAAATCCCAGGTCAAGCAGCATTAAGATCTCTTCGTTCTCCGGAAGCTTTAAAAGATCCGTGAGGCGATCCAGCTTGATACAATTCAGCCAGCAGCTGTCTACGCCCACATCAGTGGCCGCCAGCATCATGTGTGTCGCTACGATGGTCGCATCCTCCAGACCGGAAGTACGTATGCTGTCCGGATAGGTATAGACGTTGTTTTTGTCATAGGCAACCACGAGAACCGTCGGTGCACCGTAACGGCACGGCGTTGCTTCATCAATCTTCGCTAAAAGCTCCTGCGACTGTATGACATAGATGTGCTGCTCCTGCAGATTTTTTGCGGTAGGTGCCAGTCTCCCGGCCTTAAGAATCGCTGTGAGCTGTTCCTTACTGATCTGTTTATCACTGTATTGTTTACAGGAATAACGGTTTTTGATGACTTTCTTAAATTCCATCACGATTCTCCCTTCATCCATATTGTATCTATTTTCGCCAAAAACAGACGCTTCGTCAAGTGGTTTTGGCTTTCTTTTCTAATGCATTACTCCCTATAACCCGAATTTTCCTTGTTATTTTCTTTTTTAAAAAATGTGAAAACAAAGAAATCTATTTCCCGGAATCCCATTTCAATTATACAAAGAAAAGATTTTTCCATAAAAATTAGCACCACATAAAGGTGCTAATCTTCGTAATGATATTTACAAGAATATATAATCAAATTTTGATTACTATCCATATTATAAACTAATCTGTGTTCATCTGTAATCCGCCCTCTTCGGCTTCTGACATGGATTGATCAAGCATAGCAAGATAATCAGCATTTCTCTTGGCTTTCATCATTTCGTTATATTCAAATTCGGATAGCATGACAACATTTTCGTTTTTTGGTCTTGATATAATCAATGTTTCTCCATTATAAACCTTATCACATAAACTCTTGAAATTATCTCTAACATCCATACTCTTTACAGCTAACATCTACAGCCCTCCTTTCCGTATTAAAAATCGTATGTTTTTTCGTACTTTTATTGTATGGTATTATTATTTCCATGTCAATGTTTTTCATGCGTCAGGATAGCGTAAAGTTATTGTTGGTTGGAAAAAAGTAGTTGATATTTGGATACTTTTCCTCCACCTTACACCATGCCGCATACCCGATGCCCTTGCTGTGCATCTTCGGCGATACAAATAAGCTTAAAATAACAAACCAGAGTCGCAAGCGACTCTGGTTTATCATTTTCCGATACTTTTTATATTTAGGGAGGTTTGAAGAAGAACTTCTTTTTATTCGCTGACTTCTTCAACGCGAACATTGCTGATATATACGGTTGCGGTCGATCCCTTGTTACCCAGATTAAACTCCAGACGACCGTTATTATCATCTTTCATGGTCATATCAAAATCAAATGTGAACGTCTGTTTCTCAGTTGTGATCGGTACGACCGTATCCTCTAAGTAACGTACCCAGCCTGCGGTCGGCGCAGATACACAGACGATGATATCTCTGTTTTCATCCGCATAAGCATCAAAGCTGACGCGATATTTCTTGCCCTTGATCATCGGCAGATCCGGCTGTACGAGCTGTACGGAATAGTCGACAGAGCCTTCCTTTTCCGTTGTAATCACAATGCTGTTATCCTTGATCTCGGCAGCACCTTCGCCACCCTCAAAGAGCATGAATTTCCAGTTTTCATCATCACTCAGATCCTCTGCCTCGGCGAAATCACCGTTGATAATAAAGTTTCCTGTCTCATCCGCCGCTCTGAAATCTGCCACCGGTTTGGAAACATTGGTGTCATATTCTGATTTCTGGTAGACACGTACATAGTCGATCACGAACTCCGCGTTCTCAAAATCCGTCGTTTCATCCGGATCTCCCGGCCAGTTTCCACCGACTGCAAGATTCATCTGTACGAAAAACGGCTGATTGAATGGTGCCGGATATGGTTTGTCATCTTCACCCTCAACTGCGGTAAACCAATCGTTACAGGTCAACACCAGGTTCTCATCGATATAGAAGCGCATCTCACCCGGCTCCCACTCAACGGAATAATCATGGAATTCATTTGCTAAATTTTCTGCATCAAACTTAAACGTTCCCTGCTGCTCTGCATGCGGCTCACCATAGTGAATGGTGCAGTATCCGGTCTCAAGGTCATTACCTAAAACTTCCATGATATCGATCTCACCACATTTTGGCCACTGTCCGTAAAAGGACTCATCCTTCGGCATCATCCAGATTGCCGGCCAAAGTCCCTGTCCTGCCGGTGCTTTTGCGCGGGCAACCACCTTACCATAAGTAAAATCTGCTTTATTCTGAGAATTTACTTTTCCGGATGTGTAATAATCCTTGCCGTCTTTGTCTGTTTTGATTGCCTTTAATACCAGACACCCATCTTTTACATATGAATTTTCCTCAGAATTGGTGTACTCCTGCAGCTCGTTATTTGTCCAACCCGGATCACGCTCTTCTCTTGTCCAGATCTCCTCGTTTAACTTATCGCCGTCAAACTCATCACTCCAAAGCAATTCATATCCTTCCAGCTCCGGTGTCTCTGTCGGCACCACCGCAGTCCCTTCTGCGTTTCCGCATCCACTCAGCAGGGATCCTGCTGTTAAAATACTTAATCCCATAGCTAACCACCTTTTTTTCATAATGTCCTCCTTCACTTCTTATGAGGTCATTATACAGGTGATCCGCTATGGGATATATTAAATACGAGAAAAAAATATCAAATTCGTGTCCTGAATATCATCTATCTGCAGCTTTCAAATATCTTTTCTACATCCTGCACATTCAGCTTGACATAAGACCGCTCTGACAGACCGCTGGTGCGGATCGCCTCTGACGCCATCGTAGAAAACAGTTCATCATTTACCCCTGCATCAGCCAGTGATAACGGCATTCCAAGGGATAAGAAAAACTCCTCCACTTTGTGAACTACCCATTGTCTAAAGCCAATGGGCTTCCTGCTTCATCGACCTCGTAACCTACTATCTCCACAGGCGTTAATTTGGGCAGTCCCTGCCCTATATATTTTTTATGCTATATGCCTTAATCCCTCTACCAGAATA
>JALEJB010000206.1 GCA_022768825.1 Lachnospiraceae bacterium | reverse complement strand
AACCTGTTCAACCGGCTTGCGAAAGAAGAGCAGAAGCACTACGACAGCCTTTCACAGGTAGCAAACGGTTCCGTTCCAAGCTGTGACTGCAATGACAGCGACGGCAAGGATTACACCCCGAAAGCAACCTATGATGCCATGACCAACCCACAGGACAAGCAGGATGACTGTGCACTGGCAACTGACTGTATCGGAACAGAAAAACTGGTTTCCGGCGAGTACAATACCAATGTATTCAACTTTGGTGAGAGCAGCATTCGAAAATTGCTGGCGGATATCCAGATCGAGGAACAGAATCACGCGGAAATGCTTTGGAAATACAAAGAAGCAAATGGAATGCAGTAATGCAAAAGTGAAAATAGGGGGGCATATTTTGATATGCTCCCTGTGAACGATATTACCATCAACTGTCTTTTTTCTATGCAAAGAGGCAGATGCCAAAAATTGCATCTGCCTCCGTTTCTGGAAGCAATGATTGCTCCAATAAGGAACTGACCTAAATACCTAATTCAGCTTTGACGTCAGCAACCCATGCTTCTACTTCACCGTACCAGGCGATCATTTCATCGAGTTTTTCCTGTTCAATTTCCTGATCGCTTTCCAGTAATTCCTTGTGCTGCATCAATACGTTTGCCATCTCGGTCAGAGTGTCGATTACTTCCTGATCGTATGCATCCGGATTTTCGTTGATGATCGTAGATACTTCATCATAAGCAGTACTTGCTTTGTTGAATGCATCAATAGCAGGCTGTTTATCCACACCGCCACAGGCAACTAATGATACGCACATTACAAGAACCAATAAAAGCGAAGTGATTTTTTTCATACAAAGATTCCTCCGTATTCTGTGATATGTAGTCATGTGTCTTGCATTACTCAGTGATCCAAGGAGTGCCGTCTTTTCTGGTAAAAGATCCGGTGCAGACTTTGATCAGATCAACCAGCCAGCCGATTCCCAGACAGCCGCCGGTCAACAGCCAGATGATACCGGTGCCAATCTTTCCAGCCATAAAACGATGCACACCTAAACCGCCTAAAAATAGCGTGATTAAAATAGCACTTGTTTTACTCATGTAATCATTCCTCCTGTTCTGTTATTTCGTCGTTTGACTTGATTACATTGTAAACGTTCCTGTTATCAAACGGGAGCGTTTTGCACGAATCGAACCTAATTTGTATCAAAAAGACATTTTTTTAGAGACCGGCGCAGAATATTGCTGATGATTTCCAATGGTTCATTGGGTGTCACGATAAACGGTTTCGCAGGAAAGTGCTTCATATTTCCGGTGACAAGCATGGAATCTTCCTCGCGTTTTGCTATACAAACTTCGTAGAAAACCAGATCCTTTGGATCAGGCAGAAGTTCATTTGTTGTAAGGCGCTCTTCGTAGATACAGTTATCGCCAGATAGATCATACATACACTGCAGAGTAGGTGAAAGCCCCTGTGAACTATATTCCCATCAACTGTCTTTTTTTTGCATTGAATTCCTCTTCCGTAATGATTCCCTGATCCAACAGTGCTTTGTAGCGTTTGATCTCATTCACGGAATCTACCGGAGCAGAAGCAGTGCCTGCTGTACTACCACCTGAAGTCGGATCTATGGTCCTGGCCGGTGCATCCGGGAAAGCAACCTTCATGAATGACATTGCCAGATCTCCCATGACCTTTGTTTTTTCTTCATAGCTGCAAAGGTAATCATCGACGTAAGGATTGCTGTTGTCAAAGGTAGGACCGCCCATATCAGCATGAAAGGAATCCCAATAAGGGTGCTCAAACTGAATCTCAATGACAAACTGTTTAAATGGCTCCGGAATGTCAAAAAGGATACCGGAATGATAGGTGTCATCGCCATGCTCCCGACGCAGACGCTCACGTTCGCGTTCCAGTTCCAGATGCATCCGGTATTGCTCCAACTGAGGAGCAAGTGCTCTGGCTCTTTCCGGTACTGTGCTGATGTAACGGCGCAGACCATTTGCATCACCCTCAAACAGAGGAGTATCATCTTCTCTGATGACGAAAGATTTTATCTGTTTGCCTTCAAAAATGGTCTTATCCAGATTTTTATCCATACAAAGAAAATGATTTTTAAAATCAAACAAAAATTTTGTGTCAAGCCAGCCGAAATCAATTTTCTTTGAAATCTCAAACTGATTTTTCCGTTGAACGTTTTCTTCGCGAAAAGTCATATACGCGCGAAAATCTTCGACTGTCATCTTTTTTTCAACACCATCCGGAAGATCTGTCACTCCGTGACAGTCGTTACAGACAAGCTGTCCGTCAATCTTCCAGGGAAAAATGGCCTTTACCTTGCCCCCGCATATTGCGCAAGGATCTTTTTTTGTTAATAATCCCATGATTACCTCCTTAAATAAAATGATTTCATTACTTATTTGATATCTGACATCTTCGTTTCTGCAGCTTCCAGATATTCTCTCTTGCGAAAACCGATGATACCGGCAAGGAGAGAAGTCGGAAACATTCGAAGCCTGCGGTTGAATTTGGTCACACTGTCATTATAGATCAGTCGGCTGGTATGAATTTTGTTTTCGTAATTAGTAATCGCGTTCAAGCACTTGGTATAGTTCTCATCGGCTTTTAACTCCGGATGTTGTTTCGAAATGAGAGATACATGTTCGAGAATATCGAAAATAATTTTCTCCTGTTTTTGGATATCCTTTGGATTGGAGGCAGCGGTAATCGCACTGCGGTGGGATCCGATTGTTTCGATTAAGATCTGACATTCATGTGCAGCATATTCTTTTGTAAGATTCAGCAGTGTGGCCAGTGCATCAAAACACAAGGAGAGCTGAATACCAATCTGGTCCATGGTACGGTCAATGTTTTCCAACATTTCTGCCAGTCGCCGTCGAACCAAAATGCCCCATAAGACAAGAACTGTGATGATTATAAGGAAACCGATGATCATATATCACATACCTTTCTTTTTCATAGGAAATTCCAATGGATTTCCTATGAAACATAATGGATGCGCTTCTACGTTCCACTTTGTTCTTTGTATGCAAAAGGCAGATGCTAAATGCCGCATCCGATTCAGTTAATAAATTTGTTATTTCGTCGTTTGACTTGATTACATTGTAAACGCTCCCGTTATCAAACGGGAGCGTTTTGCACGAATCGAACCTAATTTGTATCAAAAAGACAGTTTTATAGAGACAGGCGCAGAATAAAATGCCGGTCCTGAACCAGAAATGTATACATACCGCCATAGCGATCCACAATGGCGCAGATACTCTGCACGCCAATGCCATGCCCGGGTTCATGGGATATCGGAATTCCATTTTCAAAGGAAACCGGATCCTGGCAGGGGTTTTCAATCTGCAGGAAGAGTCGTTCTTTCTTATTGAAAAACTGCACATCAATGACGCAGGTCTCTTTTGCGGCGGCGATAGGCAGGCAGGCGTGGAGTGCATTTTCCAGTGCATTGGAGAGAAGCACACACAGATCACTGTCTGACACCATGATGAATGCGGGAAGGGTTCCTTGCACCTTCATCTGAATGCCTGCTTTTTTTGCCCGACCGGCAAAGGCTGAGAGGATGAGATTCGCAGCCTCATTTTCACAATAACGTTCTACCTTTTGTGCTTCGATTTCCTTGCAGATTCCGCTGATATAGCTTAACGCCTGATTTTCCTGCCCGTTTTCGATGCAGGCAGATACATACTGCAGATGGTGGCGTATGTCATGGCGATACCGGCTGGCAAGCATTTGGGACTCCCGCAGGGCATCAATTTCCCGGACAGCCTGATTCAACTGGATGCCAAGGCTTTTTTGCACCTGCTTCAGCTGATATTGCGTGCGTTCCTTGACGGAATTGTACAGTAAAAACACCAGATATGCAGCGCAGCACACAAAAGGCATGAACTCCACGACTACCGGGTCGCCACTGGCAAGCAGATCGGTGTATACGGTGGTCATATAATCAAAAATGTAATAAACCACCGGAATCGCACCAAACTGGCACTGGGCCTTGGCCGGATAATCGGATAATTGTCGCACGAGAGGCGATGCAGCACGCAGCAAAAACACCAGCAAAGGCACGGTGAGGAGCAGTTCGAACAGGTCCTGCATCGGCTGCCCGCCGGATAGGATTGCGACTGCCAAAAGTGCGATCCAACGCCTCAGCTGACAGCACAGATAGGCGGTCAGAATGGAAAAAAGCGGCCACAACAGTCTGCCGGTCAGACCGTAAAGAAGCAGCAGAAGGGGGAGATGAACGATGAGAGGATAGACCTCCTGCATAAATTCAGCACCCAAAAGAAAATAAACCAGACCTTGCAGCAAAGGCATGAGCATGATACCGCATACAAAGATACCGCGTTTTTTTCGTGTGTTCACTGCATCACAAAAAGACGCAGATAAGATGCTTCCGAAGAAGCTGACGGAAACATTATTTAAAAGGGAAATCCAAAAGCTCATGTTGTCACCTGCTTATTAAAAAATGCATATTCCAAAAATGCATTTTTGATTTCATTGTACTTTCCGCGGGGAATCGGGATCTCAGTCAGACACGACATGGTGATGGCGCGGTAGGAGAGATTTTGTATGTATTCCAGATTCACCAGATAGGAACGATGGGGGCGCAGAAAGCTTCCATAGGGAAGTAACTGCTTCTCCAGATCAGCCAGACTACCGATACATTCCAACACTTTTCCACTGGTCAGATGGATGAACAGTGTCCGGTGAATCACCTCGCAGTATTCCAGCTGCGTGGGCTTGATCCGCGTGATACCGGTTTTGCAATGAAGGATCAGACTGCTTGCCTGCTCCATTTCACATTGGGAGAGCACCGCATCCATCAGACGAGTGAAGGTCTCCTCACAGATGGGTTTGAGCTGATAATAAAAGGCATTCACGGTGTAGGACTGTACGGCAAACTCAGAGGACGAAGTCAGGAAAATGATTTTTGCATTTTTGTCGTAGTTACGGATCTCGGCTGCGACGTCTATGCCGTTTTCGCCGGGCATCAATACATCCAGAAACAGGATATCAAATCGCATGCCCCGTCCGATTTCCGTGATCAGCTCCAGTGGACTGTGAAACGTGTAATCGTCGATCTCCTTATTTTTTTTTGCGCGGTATAGGGCAAGAAGCTCATGAAGGTCACTGAGCACAGCGCTGTCATCGTCGCAAAATGCTATTTTTATCATGCCGGTCTACCTCCTTATATTCTGCTTTTTGTAATATATAATCGAAATTGCAGAAATCGATATTTCCGCACAAATATTTTATGCCACTTCTTTGTTTATTTCAACAAAAAAGACATAACTTGCAAAAAATACATAATTCGAAAACTGTGTAATTGAAGCAGTTAATTGAGGTATCGAGAATCTAAAATTGCAGAAAATGATTGAAACGCCGGAAAAAATATGCTATATTTTATTCAGAATAATTTTATTAAAATTGATTTGAATAAAAAGTTTTTTCGGAAAGAGGGATGTTATGTTTGTTGGACGAGAAGATGAATTGAAATCTTTGCAGAAGCTGTATAATAAAGATGGATTTGGCATGTCTGTCATCTATGGGAGAAGACGCATAGGAAAATCCACATTGATTACGGAGTTTATAAAAAATAAAAAGGCCATTTTTTACACAGCTACAAAAGTCGGCAAGGAAAGAAATCTGGAATTGTTTTCAAAGCAGGTAGTATCGGTTCTTGATCCGGCCTTTGAACAGGTGGCGTTTACTTCGATAGAAGCAGTTTTTGACTTTATTAGCAGGAAAATGCCCAAAGAAAAGCTGATTATCGTTATTGATGAATTGCCTTACTGGGCTGAAAAAGATGAGGCGCTGCTTTCTGTATTGCAGAAATATATAGATACGGAATGGAATGAAAAAAATCTCATGATCATATTATGCGGATCAGCACTCAGCTTTATGGAGAATAAGGTGTTGAGTGAGAAGAGTCCGCTGTTTGGCAGAAGGGACACGCAGATTAAATTGGAGGCTTTTAACTACAGAGATGCGGCTCTTTTTGTACCACAGTATTCCGAAGAGGACAAGGCTGTCTGTTACGGAATAACGGGTGGCGTTGCAAAATATCTTTCCATGATCGATGGGGATCAAAGTCTGGATGATAACATCAAAAGATTGTTCTTTCATACAGACGGTTACTTGTATGACGAAACGAGAAACTTGCTTACGCAGGAGTTTTCGGATATCACATTGGTAAATAATATCATCGAGCAGATTGCATCAGGAGAAAATACGGTAAATATCATTGCAGGAAAAGTGGGGGAGAAGGAACCAACAGTTCTTTATTCGCTCGAAAAACTCATTCGGGTTGGACTGGTTGAAAAGAGAAAGTGCATCACTGAGGAAAAAAACAAAAAGAAAACACAATATGTCTTAAAAGATCAAATGTTTAAATTCTGGTATGAATTTATCCCGAAGGCACACAGTGTCATAGAAATGGGACAGGGCGATGTCTATTATGAAAAGGTAGTAAAACCGAGACTGCATTCATTTATGGGAAGTGTTTTTGAGGAAATGTGCAGATATTATACCCTTGAGCAAGGAATACAGGGACGTTTTGACAGCTTTCTTACAGATGTCGGCACCTGGTGGGGCGTGGAGACGGTCGAAAATCAAAGGAAAGAAAAGGTGCAGCAATCTGCAGATATTGATGTAGTGGCCATTTCAGAAATTGATAAGTGCGCGGTAGTAGGTGAGTGCAAGTTCAAAAATGAAAAGATTGATAAAGGCATTTATGATACCCTGCTTCGAAGAGCAGGCTTAATATCTGGAAAATACAGGGTGTCTAAATATATCTTTTTTTCCTTAAGCGGATATACAGACTGGTTTGATACGCTAAAAGACAATCGCGTGGTGCTATTATCTCTAAGCGATCTGTATGCCTGAATTTGGTTAATAGGGATGTTCAAAACTGCTTTGTGTGTTCCATTGCTGTGACCTCCTTCATGTGATCTATTGTCTCATATTCAGGAAATCATTTCCAGTGGGTGGCACTGTCGATTGAGTACATATTTGGTACGATTCAGACAATGAGTGCCCTTGTTCTGACTGAAATGATTATAATAAAAATATGCCAATTGGCGAGCAAAATACATGATCATTGAAGAAAAAGAAGAAAAGGAGTATGTATTATGGAAAACAGAAAAACTAATTTTATGAAACGTGTAGCCATGTTTGTGATAGCAATGGCAGTTGTACTGACCACCGTGCTCATCCCTGTACCCGCAAAGGCAGCAGCTAAAGATGCGTTTGTAGTGAAATCGTACACGATGGCAAAAGGTGAGAAATGGACGCTCAATGTTTACAATGCAGCGGACAATGCAAAGATTTCTTACAAGTCCAGCAAGACTTCCGTGGCAACAGTGAGCAAGAAAGGTGTTGTAACTGCAAAGAAGGCAGGAAGCGCAACGATCACTGTCACCGTCAAGGAAGGCAAAGGCACCTATAAGGCAAAGACAAAGATCAAGGTTAAAAAACAGATTACATACGCTGAGGCAATCAAGCGTGTCAATGCAGAACTGAATCTTCTGTATGTCTGTGCTGCAGAACTGGCAGAGATGAATGGATGGCTGGAGAATGAAGAGGCGGTAACTTATTTGGCAGCGTGTGCTGATCTGGTCGAAGAAGCAAACGCTATGGCAAAGAATCCCGATGCATATACTGTCGAAGATATTGAAGATGAATTAAACGCGATCGCAATTATGGCAGAACAGATGGAGGGATTTTTACCTGTATTTGCAGAACCCTGTGAGTAATATAGAATAGATGTATTTGTTTATAACAGATCATAATATGACAAAGAGAGAAGCTATTTTGGGCTTCTCTTTTTGGAATTTAGAAAAGTGTGAAGCATTTCACGGAAAAGGAGCGATAGTTTTATGAAAAACAGAAAGAAAAAGGGACGCATGCTGGCCTCTCTGCTGCTTGCCGTGGCGCTTTGCCTGACGGCAGTGCCGGCGCAGATCGTGCAGGCGGCAGCCACACCGGTGCGGGTGAACCCCCAGAAGCTGACCCTCAATGAAGGGTATAAATCGAGGATCATGATCACCGGAACAAAGAGCAAGGTCACCTATTCCAGCAGTAACAAGACGGGATAAAGCTTTGATCTTACTTTGGAATACAATAGTGATGGAACGGTATGCATCCGAAACGGATACGGTAAGTATCTGGACATCGAGGGTGGCACTCCGGTCTCCGGTGGAACACTGACCTTCAAGGAGAAATCAGGAAGCAGCTCCCAGAAGTT